>NZ_JBEZIR010000043.1:0-64312 GCF_040651175.1 Kitasatospora sp. NPDC048540 | reverse complement strand
CCGGCAGGTCGACGGAGCCGAACGGTACGTAGCGGTGGAACGGCATCCCGGACGGCTGCTGCAGCACGGTGGCCGCGGTCACCGGGGTGGGGCGGCAGGTGGCGCGAACCGGCTGCCCCTGCGCCGGGTCTGCGCCGACCGCAGGGACCGCGGATCCCTGCGAAGTCCCCGGTGGCCCGCTCACCGGCCCGTCGGCCGGCAGCAGATCGACCTGGATCACGTCCACCTGTTTCTCCAGCTGGGCGGCGACCTGCCGCGGATCCACCCGGTCCAGCTCCACGATGAACGTCGCCCGCCGGATACCGGCCGACTGTGTCACCTCGACGCCGAAGTCGCTGAGGGCGTAACCCCGCCGAGCCAGCAGACAAGTGATCCGCGCGACGGCCCGCGGGCGGTCGCAGAACAGGACGGACAGTCGATGACGTTCCAACGGAATCTCCTTCGGGGCTCCTGCGGCGGGGCGGACGCCCGCACCGCGGGTTGAGGAACGGCGACCGGACCGAACCGGAGACCGTCCGCTCGGCCTTGCCACCACGTACCGGCCTGCCGTGGAAGGAAGCCGTGCACAGACGCACGGAGGCAGGGAGACGAGCCGCCGCGGCACCGACGCCACCGACGAGGACTGCCCTACGGGGAGCCTGCGGGAGGGTGCCGGCGTCACCCGACATGTAGCGCAACCGTACGGGCACCGATCGTGATGGTCAGCCGCCGAAGGGGAAGCGGATCAGGCAACCAGGAGCGCCGGACATGACGTCCGGGCGACCCGGGCCACCCCGGGGGCCGAGGACCCGGCCGCCCCCGCCGGGTGCAGCGGCCTCAGCCGTGGAGGTCGACGAGCCGCATCCCGCCGTGGTCCGAAGTGAGGTCCAGCGTCTTGGCCCCCAGCTTCCGCCACACCGAACGGACGGCGTCGAGGCGGCCCGGGCCGGTTCCGAGCGCGATGACACAGTCACCGCCCACCGCGCCGGAGCCCTTGACCGCGACACCGTCCCGGGCGGCCCCGGAGACCAGCTCGGCGATCCTCGCCCGGGCGGGCACACCGAGTTCACAGGCGACGTCGTGCAGTATGCCGCCGTAGCCCGAGACACTGCGCAGAAGCGCCGGCGCGCAGGAGGCGTCCGCCGCCGCCCAGAAGTCCGCCAGGACCGCGTGCATGCGCTCGAGGATCGCCGGGGCGGAGGGGATCATCTCGAACTCGGCCAGGCTCTCCCTGGTATCGGCGGTCACACCGCTCCACGCGGCGGCGAGCAGCAGCCCGGGGGGAACGGCCGCGGGCCTGATCCGGGCCACGCCCTGGAACAGCGAGTAGTCGACCCACCCGCCGTACACACTCGCGGCCACGTCCGCCCCGCTGCCGTGACCGCCCTGATGGGCGCGGTGCACCGCGAACGCGAGGTCGAAGATCCGGCGACGTACGTCGGCCCCGGCGAGGTCGAGACCCGTCACGGCGCCCAGACAGCCGAGCACCGCGACCGTGCCGGCCGCGCTGCCGCCCAGCCCGGTCTTGCGGCCCGCGCCCGTGCCCACCCCGCGTACGGTCAGGTGCCGTGGTCCGGTGAGTGCGAACGCCTCCGCTCCCGCGGTGACGGCCGCCGCGAGCAGACGCCCGCCCTTCGCCCGCCACACGGCCGACAGCGGGGCGTCGATCCCCAGGTCCGGTGCGGTCAGCCACCAGCCGCCCGCCCGGGGGACGCTGCGGCACTCGATGCCGGAGCTCACGGCCGTCACCAGTGACCGTCCGCCGTGCAGGACCGCGTACTCGCCGACGATCATCAGCTTCCCGGGTGCGAACACCCGCGTGCCGGTCACGTCGCGCCCCCTCCCGCCGGCGTCGGCGTGTCCTGCCACGGGGCCGGCAGCCGCGCCCAGGACGGCGGTTCACGCAGCATGCGGGGACCCTGGCCGGGTCGGGAACGCAACACCCGGTGCACGCCCGGGACCTCGGTGAGAGCGGCTGCGACGCCGTCGGCCGCGCCGGGCTCGCACACCACCTTGACCTGCGGACCGGCATCGATGGAGAAGAACGCGGCGGTCCCCTCCTCCCGCAGCCGCCACACCTCGCGCATCACCGCGACCGTCGCCGGCTCCCAGTACAGCAGCGGGGGAGTCGAGCCGAGTGCGGTCGCGTGCATGCGCAAAGCGTTGCGCTCGACGACCGGACCGAGCGCGGCCAGATCCCGCCGCTGCACCGCATCGCGCACCAGGGAGAGGTCGGCCGGATTGGCGTCGAGCCAGGCCCGGTAGAACGGGGAGGTCGACGCGGTACGGACCATGCCCTCCCGCGACGAGATGTGCTTGGGTTCCTCGCGGGTGACGGCGATGACCACGGCGAGCGGCCAGTGGTCCGCAGCGGCCACCTGACGGACCGTCTCCTCGGCCCCGACCTGCCACTCCACGAACCCGCCCAACAGCGACCGGCACGCCGAACCCGAACCGCTGCGGGCGAGCGCGGTCAGGTCCACGTTCCCGGGAGCCTCATCGGCGGCCTCCGCCAGCGCGTAGGTGAGGGCCGCATAGGCGGATGCCGAGGACGCCAGGCCGGACCCCACCGGGAAGTTGGACTGCACCACGACGTCCACCGCCCGGCGGATCCGCAGCACCTCGCGCGCGTGGGCCACGAAACGTCCCAGGCCCTCGGTTGGTCCCGGCGGATGCCACACGGCCCGGTCGGATTCGCCCCGGGACCGGAAGCGCACGGCGGCGAGCGAGGTGAGACCGTCCAGCGTGACCGACAGACTGGCGTTCGCGGCACGGTTGCCGCCCTCAGCAGTCTTGCCCCAGTACTTGACCAGCGCCAGATTCGCATGGGCCTGTGCAAGGATCACAGCGCACCGACCCGGGCCAGGAATGCCTCGATCATCAGCCGGCGTTCCTCACAAGGAACTCCCGGGCCGGCTGTGAAGGGCACGGGCCCCGATCCCTGCTCGGTGAGGTAGGCCCGTACCAGCCGGTCGAACGGGGCGGGCAACGGCAGTCTGCCGGTCGGGTCGGCCACCACGGAGGCCAGCTCGTCGGCGACAGATTCGAGCCACAGGGCGCGGTAGCGCGCGAAGCCCCGGTCACTGGCCGGAAAGCACTGGGCGATCTGCAGGTAATCGATCTCGATGATGCGCTCGATATCGTCCGTCCATGACATGAAGGTCTCCCCGCTACGGCTGGATCCAGGCCCTGGAGACCACTATGCGCGGCCCCCGTCGGACGGCTCCTGCCCCAACGGGCAGCCCATCGCCCCAACGCAGGTCCGCCCGCCGCAACGAACGGTCGGCCGCCATCGAGCCGTCACCCACCAGGGGTGCGCTCACCAGCCGCCGCCGGGAACCAGGCCGACGACGGCCGGTCGGGCCGCATCGAGGACGATCGGGAACCAGACGGAGAAGGGGTGGGTGGCACGCAGCTCGTGCAGCCGGCCCGGCGTGACGAAGCTGGTGTCCGCGACCTCCAGGGGGTCGGGCTCGGGGGCGGCCGCATCGACGATGCCGACGAAGAGGTGGTTGTACTCCTTCTCCACCAGGCCGGTACCCGGGTCGGACAGGTCATAGGTGACCGTGCCGGCCTCCTGGAGCCGCATCGGCGCGCAGCCGAGCTCCTCCGTGATACGCCGGGCTGCCGCCAGGAACGGCGCTTCGCCGGGAGCCGGGTGGCCGCAGCAGGTGTTGGACCAGACTCCCGGTGAGTGGTACTTGCCGAGCGCCCGCTGCTGAAGCAGCATCCGGCCGTCCGCGTCGAAGAGGAAGACCGAGAACGCCCGGTGCAGATTCCCCGGAGCCTGGTGGGCCGACAGTTTCTCGGCCGTTCCCACGGTGCGGCCGTGTGCATCGACCAGTTCCAGCATCGTTTTACTCATGGCTGTGCTGCGCCTTCCGGCATCTGGACCCGAGCCGTCAGGCCCTGGTCGGCGGGTGGAATTTTCCGTGGGCTCGACTTCGAAGGCCGGCCCATGTCGAATGCTTGGTTCTCATCTGCTCGCGATTCCTCGGCCGCAGGCACCTCCGCCACCCCGACGACCGGCGTCACCGGCCCGCACCGAGCAGTCGGGACCGCAGTCCTACCAGGGCCCGCATCCGGGTGAGGCTGATGTGACACACGGGGCGTGCCTGACGCAGGAAGGCGACCGGGCTGTCCTCGGGCACGGTGAGTGTCGCGCTCCCCGTCCCGGGCCGTCCGGCCAGGAGGAAGAGGGAGCGTCGCAGACCACCACGGTCGGTCGGCTGGAGGACGTGGAGCGGCAGCGGGGCGGGCAGACCGATCCTGCGGGCCGGGACGAAGGTGTACCGGGCGATGAGACGCCCGTCGTCTCCGGAGGCGGACGCCTCGACGGTCGACCCGGCCGCGAACGTGAAATCCGCGAGCTCCTTCGGGATGCTCCACAGTGCTCGGCCGCCCGCCTGCGAGATGCGGCTGTCAACCCAGATCTTCAGGACGGTCCCCCGGACGGGAGGACGCAGGCGCGCCACCGAGCAGACCATGAACTCGCGATAGGGCCCCACACTGCTGGTGTCGTAGGAGACCCAGGCCGCGACGAGCAGACGGGTGCCGTCGCGGCCCACCGGGGCCGGCGGCCGCAGCTCGCGGGGGAGGGCATCGGCCGGCAGGCGAAGCGCGGTGCCGTACATCCGGCCGGTGAGCCGCCACGGGGCGGGCGGGTACGCGGTCTGCGGTGGTGGCGGTGCCGGGTGCGGGCGCTCTGTCGTCATCGGAGTCTCCAGCAGGGGCGTGGTTCGGCTGTCGGGGAAGCACTGTCAGGGAAAGCACCGTCAGGGGAAGCACCGTCAGGGAAAGCACCGTCAGGGAAAGCACCGTCAGGGCGGCGGGGAGAGCTCCGCGGCCGGGATCCAGTTGCTGTGCGTGCCGGTGGCGATCCGGGCGGGCAGTTCGACCGTGGCGACGGGACCGGCCGCCGGATCGCCCGCGTCCAGGAAGCTGAGGGTGCCCGGCCGGTTGTCGGCCCGGTAGGTCAGGTGGGCGATCCATCCGCGGTCCTCCTCGTGGCGGTCGGGATCGGGGATGAAGACGGCCTCGGACGTGGCCGAGTCCTCCGGGAGCCGGTAACGATCATCCCGCCCGGTGACGAGGTCGTGCCGGATCACCGTGTCGGGAAGGCGCAGCGCGTGGGCGTTGGGCCGGGTGCCGGTGAGTGCGTAGAAGTAGCGCAGCGGCTCCCCGAGCCGCCGGGGGTCGCTCCGCGGCAGCTCGTGCGGCAGGTCGCCGAGCTGGGTGGAGACGGCGGTGCCCCGGTACGGGTCGATGCTCCAGTTCCACAGGGTGCCCTCGCGTGAGAGCGGGTCCTCCCCGGGGTCGGTGAAGATGCGCGGGTAGCGGATCGCGGTGAGCTCGATGGTCCCCGACGGGGTCTCGTGGGCGCCGACCAGGTGGAAGACGAAACACTGCGGTACGTCGATCCACCTGACGTCGGCTGTGGCCCCGGCCCGGGGGACCACGGCGATACGGGTACGCCGCGCGGGGTCCCACAGGTAGGGGAAGTGCCCCCGGACCGCCAGTGCGGGCGTGAACTGGACCGGTGTGGTGAGGAAGAGGAGATGGCGGCGGGTGAGGGCGACGTCGTGGATCATCGGGCGCCCGTCGAGGGCGATCCGCCTGCTGTGCATCCGCCGTCCGTCGCGGTCCAGCACCAGGTAGTCGGCCCACCGGTGCAGGGGACTGCCGGCGATGAGGTGGAGTTCACCGGTGCGCGGGCAGCGCTTGGGATGAGCGGCGAACCCGTGGGGGACGGCGCCGTCGAGGTCCGTGTAGGCCAGCGTCTCCAGGGTCGGCGCCAGGTGCACCGGCAGGCAGCCGGTCTCCACCAGGGCCAGCAGCCTGCCGCCGTGGGCCAGCATGTTGGTGTTCACCGTGTCGATCGGGAACCGGCGCGGCCCCGGCGGCCGTGCCTCGTGCAGGGCCCTGCAGACCCGGCGGGACCGGATCCAGCGGCTGCGGAACCAGCGGGCCCCGCCGTCCGCGATACGGATCGCGCTGACCATCCCGTCCTGTGTGAACCAGGTGTACCGTCCGGCTCCGGTCCGCCGGGGCGGGCGGACCGGGTTCGGCCCGATCTGGGTGAACAGGCCGTCCAAGGTGCCGGGCAGACGTCCCGTGACCTTCAGCTCCGTGCCGGAGGACTCGCACGTCACCGGTGTGTACGCGTTCTGCAGGTACGGGCTGAGGGCCTCCTGGCCGCTCCTGAAGGGGAACCGGGTCATGTCGCTCTCCCGTCCGTGCTCTCCGCCACGTCCACCCGTGCGGGGACCGAGGCGAGGCCACGGGGGCGAGGACGGCGGCAGGGCAGTCGGTCGGCGACCCGCGGGTGGGTGGCGATCACCAGCGCGTTGACGACCAGCAGGCAGGTCACGGCGAAGAAGATCGCCTCCTCGACGGGAAGCCCCAGCAGCCGGAGACCCGTGGTCCGCTCGGGAGACAGCCGCCACGTCCCGGCGGCGATGGCCACCCGGTCGATGACGCACAGGTACAGCCACACCGGCACCACCATCAGGGCGCGGAGCCGCCGTCGATCGGCCATCAGATCCGCGCCGACACCCGCCTGAAGGGCGAGCAGGGGACCGAACCAGACGAGCAGGGCGCCGAGATAGGTCAGGCGCGTGTCGGCGGCGGCGATCGACCCCAGCGCGGCCGCCGAGAGCCACAGAGCGCAGAACACCGTTCGGCGCCCGGGGCCGCGGATGGTACGGGCACCGTGCAGAACGCCCCCGAGCCGCCGGATGTACAGAGGAGGGCCTCCGCCGTCCGGGAGCCGGGGCCCGGCGCGCGACCCGATGATGAAGACCCGGGGTGGAGCCGCCTCCAGCAGACAGACGATCGACCACAGGCCGATCAGCACCGTCTGGCCCGCCATGAAGAGGTACTCCTCGAACGGAACACGCCCCCAGGTGGCCAGCACCCCGTCCGGTGGGTAGCTCCAGACGCCGTGCCGAATGATCCAGCTGTCCCACGGAGGCGTCCACACCAAGGCGGCGACGACGAGCAGCGCGGTGATCCAGGCCGCCATCCGCAGTCGCCCGCGCTGCGCGGGACCCGGGTGCCGCCGGCTCACGAGAGCGGTCAGCACCGCGGCCAGCAGGAGTGCGGGGGCGAGGAACAACCCCAGGAAGCCGAGGTAGGTCATGGCACCGCGCTCCGTCGAAGCGCACCGGCCTGCCGCCAGGCACGGGCGGCGACGCGCACCCGGGTGCGCGGCGGAACCGACACCCGGCGGTCGAGGATCTGGTAGTCGGCGCTCTCGATCGCCTCGAGGATGCCCCCGTACAGGGTGAACGCCGTCTCTATGCACGGACGGCTACTGGGCGCCAGCATGGGGATGCCGCCCACCGCGTAAGCGTACTGACGGCGGTTGCGGTCGATCTCGTACCGCAGCAGGTCCCGCAGGTTGCGCGACACCCGCGTCCTGCCGAGCTCGGCCTCACTGACGGCGAAACGCTCCAGGTCCTCCTGCGGAAGGTAGATCCGGCCGCGGTCGTAGTCCTCGGCCACGTCCCGCAGGAAGTTGCTGAGCTGGAACGCCTCTCCCATCACCCGGGCGCGGTCCGCCGCCTCCGGGGCCAGCGGTTCCAGGATGGGGATCAACTGGAGGCCGATCACCGCGGCCGAACCGTAGACGTAGCCGCTGAGGTCTTCGAACGTGCGGTAGCGGGTCACCGTGAGGTCGGCACGCATCGAGGCGAGGAAGGCATCGACGTGGCCG
This sequence comes from Kitasatospora sp. NPDC048540, assembly GCF_040651175.1. Classification (NCBI taxonomy): domain Bacteria; kingdom Bacillati; phylum Actinomycetota; class Actinomycetes; order Kitasatosporales; family Streptomycetaceae; genus Kitasatospora; species Kitasatospora sp. NPDC048540. Next base: position 56,616 of record NZ_JBEZIR010000043.1, on the reverse strand, counting down.
ATCGGGATCTCCCACTGCCGCATGGTGTTCAGCAGGGCCCGGGCGACCGGCTGATCGGCCCGGCCGGCCCGCAGCTGCGAGGTGACCTCGGCGGACCACGCATCGAAGTGAGCGGCTCGGGTCGCCTCCGGTTCGTTGTCGACGATCTCGTCCGCGAAGCGGGCGAAGCCGTAGAGCGCGTGAACGTGCGGCCGCTTGGCCGCCGGGAGCAGCCGGGTGGCCAGGTAGTAGGTGCGTCCATGGCTCGCGGCGAGGTGCCGGCAGTAGAGGTAGGCGTCCTGGAGCCGGGGATCGTCGATGCCCGCCCTGCTCAGCGCCCGACGGCGGTCGCTCACCGTCCGCCCCCGCTCGCCTGCAGGCGGACCGGCCCGGGGCGCCCGGGCGGCGCGCCGCGTCGTGCGGGACCGGTGATCCGCTCGGCTGCCAGCCGCCCGCTGATCAGCGCCATGGGGATGCCGACACCGGGATGGGTGCCCGCGCCGGCCAGCACGATGTTCTCGCCGGCCAGGTTCGGCGTCCGGAACGGGCCGGTCTGCCCGAGCGTGTGCGCCGCGCTGAACGGAGTCCCGGCCGGACAGTCCCGGCGCTGCCAGTCGACGGGTGTGGTGACCGTGGCCGCCTGCGGGTCCTCGGCGAGCTCGGGATAGCCGTGACCGGTGAGGGTCCGGCGGACCAGATCGAGGTAGGGGCCGCGGTGGATGTCCCAGTCGACGTGGCCGTCGGCGAGATTCGGTGTCGGGAAGAGCACGTAGTGGCTGTGATGACCCGGCGGGGCGAGGCCCGGATCGGTGACGGTCGGGGTGCTCACGAGGAACGACGGATCGGACATCAGCCGACCCTGGCGGGTGATCTCCTCGAACCCGCCGCGCCACGACCTGCCGAAGTGGATCGCATGATGGTCCCGGTCCGCGGCGCCGCGCGGGGCGCCGGCGAGCAGCAGGAAACAGGACGGCGAGAAACGCAGTGAGCGAAGCCTCCTGGGCGACCGGTTCAGCAGCTGGGGGAAGGCCAGGAACGGGTCCGCGGTGATGACGACCGCGTCGGCGGGCAGCCGGTCCCCGTCCTGCGTGACGACCGCGCGGGCACGGCCGCCGAACGTGGTCTCCACCCGCTCGACCCGCTGCCCGTACCTGAAGGTGACGCCGTGCCGTTCGGCCAGATCGGCCAGTGCCTGCGGCAGGCGGTGCATGCCTCCGTGGGGGAAGAACACCCCGGCGACCGTGTCCATGTAGGAGATGACGGCGTACAGGGCGCGGGCCCGGTGCGGGGCGACACCGGCGTACAGCGCCTGGAACGAGAAGAGCCGGATGGTGCGGGGGTCGTGGAGGTAGCGGCGGATCCTGGCCTCCAGGCCGCCGAACGCACCGAGAGCGGCGAGCCGGGCCAGCGCGGCCACGTTCAGATCGAGCGGGCCGTCGACGTTGCGATCGATGAAGTGCGCGTATTCGGCGCGGTAGAGCCGCTGCAGGTACGCGGCCAACCGCCGGTAGCCGTCAGCCTCGCCGGCACCGCAGACGCGGCCGATCTCATCGGCCATCGCGTCGCGGTCGGCGTAGGCGCGCAGCGTACTGCCGTCCGGGTAATGGGCACGGTAGGCGGGGGAGAGCCGGTGCAGGGTGAGGTGGTCGTCCATCTCCTCATCCACCGCCCGGAACGTCTGCTCGATCAGCTCCGGCATCGTCAGCACGGTGGGGCCCGTGTCGAACCGGTACCCGTCCCGTTCGACCAGCCCCGCCTTGCCGCCGGGGGCGCTGCCCTGTTCGACGACGGTGACGTCGCGTCCGGCCGCGGCCAGGTGTACCGCGGCGGACAGACCGGCCAGTCCAGCCCCGACGACGACGACGTCCTGCACGTGTGCGGTGACACCTGCGGTCATCCTGTACCGCCCTTCCCCGAGCGCCGACGATGGTGCAGCCCTGCCGTGCGGTCGGCGTGTTGCGCACACCCTGACGCCGAAGAGCACCGCGGTCGCAGCCTTCGAAGAGAAACGGGCGTGGTGGCTTCCGAACATCCTGTGCCGTAGCCCGGGGGACGTCCCTCCTTTTCGTGCCGTCCATCGGGCAGGACCTGGGCCGAGGGTCCGCCTACCACCTCGGCGAGCCCGCTCGGTGCGCCCCCGGGATCAGTCCCGCCGTCCGACCTCCCACCACCAGGCGATACTCGGACACGGAGATGCTGCAAGGAATTCATCGCCGACCCGGTCCCGGCACAGCAGCGGTGCCCGAGCCGGAGAACGCCTGTACCGGGCGGATTCGTAGCACCATTGAAGGTTTCCACTGATCATGTGTCCTAGATTCTTGAGATACTTCTGTGTCGGGGGGCTGACATCGGCTGCGGTCTGTTCGTGGAGCCGGACGAAGAGGCCCATGATGCGATTGCACAGTTCGATGGACCGGTTGATACCGGGCTGCAATCCGCCTTCGGAGCGCGTGAGGACGTTGACGATGTTGTGTGACTTCTCGCCGGCGTACGAGAAGAGATCCGCATGAAGGTTGATGAGCAGTCCGGCTGCCTGGCCCATGGCTGCAACGGAGGGCATCTCTCTTTCCTCTGCCGGCAGTTCACCTCCCCCTCCGCAGATCTCCACCGATACGATGGCTGCGCGAGCTGCTCCGCTGTACAGGCGCTGAATCAGATAGTCATCGAGTGAGAAATCAGAGGATCTATGGGTGAAATCTAGCTCCCAGGCGACACCGAGCAGCCATGCCTCGAAGGCGGAACTCCAGAGGCGAATCTGGGTCCCGGTGGAATTCATGGCAATCTGCTGGCGAAGCGTTGCGAAAGAGCTCAGCAGGGGGTCTTCCTCGTCATGTTCCGCCAGAGGTGATTCAAGCAGGTGTGCCAGCTTCGGGGAAATTTTCCGATAGGATCTCCTGCGCTGCCCGAGTGGTCCGCGATCAAAGAGGTCATCAATGGAGAACCCCAAATATAGATAGGACGCATGTAGTAGCAGAAGTTCCTCAGGGGCTGCCGGGATCATGCTTCCGGCAGCTCTCGCACTGCCCGTGGCCAAAACCCTCTCCCGATCGATTCCGGTATTGTCGAAAAGTCGACGCCGATCCATCCATTCGATGGCCTGCGTCTGCGCCGCCGACTCTCCGGGGTGATAGGCGGGTGAAATCGGGCAGTACAGAGGTATCTGCTTCGGGGTGAAGTGATCGAAATCTGATGGTGAGGACATCGGGAGACCCCCGGCTGGAATCTGAACGAGTCACAGGATAGATATTCCTGTGGGCTCTGGCCGTCACTTCGGATCCCGTATCCGGCGGTCGACCGAGGGAGCCTTCTGTGCAGCTTCATCCGGTCGGATCCACGATCGATGCCCCGAGGGGAGTCCGTTCGGGCGGGAGTCGGCACCCCGGACGGTGACGGGGACGACCGTCTCCACCGCCCGCCCCGGTGGCCCCGGCCCGTCGGCGCTGTGGTCGGGGCCACCCGGTCGGCGGGTTCAGCGGATGTGGAGCCGGGTGGTCAGTTCCTCCACGAAGGCTTCCAGGTGGGCGGATCGAGGCTCTCTGCGGGTGGCGATGTACCAGGTGCGGGGGAGTCCTTCGGGGCCGAGCCGGACGGTGCTCAGGCCGTGGGAGACGAGGTAGGGGGCGGCGACCCAGTTGGGGAGCACCGTGATGCCCTGGCCTGCGGCGACCATCTCGATGAGGAGGTCGGTGATCACGGGCATGACGGTGATGCGCCCGGGTCTGGCACCGTGCGGGATCGGCAGCGGGGTGGACGGGATGCGGTTCTGGTCGTAGCCGTCGTAGAGCACCAGGTGGGTCCCGGCGAAGTCCTCGGCCGTGACGTGGGCACGGCCGGACCAGGGGTGCCCGGCCGGGACGACCGCCACCATCTCGTCCTCGAACGCCCTGGTCAGACTGACCCGGTCCATCTCGCGGTCGGGTTTCGTCACGAGGGCCACGTCCACCAGACCGGCCAGCAGGGCGGGGACGGGAGCGTCGTCGGGCACGGCGGCGATCCGGATCTCCGCCTCGGGGTGCCGTTCGCGGAACGCCCGGACGACCGGGGGCAGCCACTGGAAGGTGGTGCTGCACTGGGCGGTGAATCTCACGTGGCGGGCGTGGCCGTCGCGCATCTCGCGCAGGTCGCGGGCGGCCGACTCCAGTTCGCCGAGCACCTGACGGGCTGCCACCAGCATGCGTCTGCCCGCCTCGTTGGGGACCAGCCGGCGGCCGCGGCGGTCGAACAGCGGCTGGCCGAGGCGGTCCTCCAGCCGGCCGAGGCGCTGGCTCAGGGCGGGCTGGCTGACGAAGAGGCGTTCGGCGGCGCCCGTGAGGGTTCCGGCGTCCGCGGTGGCGGACAGGAGCTCCAGGTCACGCAGATCCACGTTCATAACGAGGGATTATCACATACTTGAAAATTCGTCCTGGTGTTATGTGTGCCGCCCTCCTAGGTTCGTTCGTGCCGGCGGGAACGGGGGCTCCGGGGCCCCGCCGCGGGCAGCCGAGTAATCACCTGCACAGAGGAAACAGCCATGTCACGCACCAACACCGCCGTCGTCACCGGATCGTCCAGCGGGATCGGCCTGGATATCGCGCGGGCCTTCCTGGCGGAGGGGGGCAATGTGGTCCTGAACGGCCGGGAATCGGAGCGCCTCGCGAAGGCCGCCGCCGCGCTCGGGCACCCGGAGCGAGTGGTCGCCGTGCCGGGCGGCATCGGGGAGGCGGCCACCGGGCGGGCCCTGGTGGCCGCCGCCGTCGAGCGCTTCGGCGGGGTCGACGTGCTCGTCAACAACGCCGGCACCTTCGCCCCCAAGCCGTTCACCGAGGTCACGGAGGAGGAGCTCGACGGCTACCTGTACGGCAACCTGCGGGGCACCTACCTGACGACTCAGGCCGTGGTGCGTCAGCTGCGGGCCCAGGGGCGCGGCGGGGCGATCGTCAACATCGGCACGGTCCTGGTGGACCACGCCATCGCCGGGTTCCCCGCCTCCGCCCCCGTGGTGAGCAAGGGCGGTGTGCACACGCTGACCACCAGCCTCGCGGCCGAGCTCGCCGCCGACGGCATCCGGGTCAACCTGGTCGCCCCCGGCGTGGTCCGCAGCCCGCTGCACGCCGGCGCCGACGTGGACTCCTTCGGCGGGCTCCACCTGCTCAACCGGGTCGCCGAGGTCTCCGAGATCTCCCAGGCCGTGCTGTACCTGGCGGGCGCCGAATTCGTCACCGGCCACGCCCTGCGGGTGGACGGCGGCCACGTCATCGGCCGTGCCCTGTGAGCGGCCGGGCGGACGCCGAGACCGCGGTCCGTGCGGTTCTCGGGGCGTACTTCGACGGCCTGTACCAAGGGGACCGCGAGGCTCTGGAAGGGGTGTTCCACCCGCAGGCCGTGTACGCGACCGCGACCGAGGGTCCGCTCCTGCTGCTGCACATGCCGGAGTACCTGCCGATGGTCGCCCGCCGGGAGCCGCCGGCTGCTCGGCGGGAGGAGCGCCGTGACCGCATCGTGTCGGTCGAATTCGCCGGCCCGGTGACAGCGCTGGCCCGTGTCGAGTGCGCGATGGGACCCCGCCGTTACAGCGACTTCCTGACCATGGTGCAGGTGGAGGGCCGCTGGCAGATCGTCTCCAAGGTCTTCCACTTCGAACACTTCGAAACGGAGAGCTGAACCGTGCCGTACGTCAACGTGAAGATCACTCGGGAGGGCGCCACCCCCGAGCAGAAGGCCCAGGTCATCGCCGGCGTCACCGATGTGCTGGTGAAGGTCCTCGGCAAGAGCCCGGCCACCACCTTCGTGGTGCTCGACGAAGTGGCGCTGGAGGACTGGGGAATCGGTGGCGTGCCGGTCGAGGAGTACCGCCGCCACGCCTGAGTCCCGGCCACGGGCCGGTGCACGGCCCGCCGCAGCCGGCCACCTCCTGGAAACCGTCCGCAAGCCGGACCACCCCGTGATCACGAGTGCCTCCGTGCCCCGCGCGCGGAGGCACTCGTGGGTCGTGCTCTCCGAGCGGTGGTGAACGCCTGCAGACCCCCTGGCCCAGGCCTTCACAGGCCTGCCGGTCGAGCTGCGGTTCCTCGTCGGGCAGTGCGCCGGGCACCGAGAGGCACCTTTCTGGATATTTAAAAGTGCACAGAATCCAAGAGCGTTCGAGCTATGATTGCTCGACTTTCAGGTGGGTTATGTCGAATCGAAGGATGCGCAAATGGGAACTGTCCATGTGGCGTCACACGGTGCGAACTTCAGTCGAACGCCCTATGTCACACCGGCGGGGATTACCCTGTACTTCTACAGCGTACTGGGAAGTGCCACGCACCGATCGGTGGGGATTGCCGTCCTGTCGACCGGAGGCTTCGACTCCATAGGAGCGATGAGGGTGGTTCCCCCGGGGACCGAGACGCCGAATCTGACCCTTACCGGATTTTACAACAGTGAAGCCGCCCAGCATATGGCCGTGGCGGAGAACAGTAATATGAAGGGCCCTCTCTACATGGTTGGCTGGGAATTCGAAAACCCTGTGAGGGACAAGGACGGTAATATCGGGAAGGATGAAAGCGGAAAAATTGTATTCGAAAAAGGGCCGGTGCGAAACAGGTCCGGGAAGATCACCATCGACGGAGTTCCCGAGTGCACCCTGGAGCAGCTTGTCAACCACGTAACGCGCGAGAATCCGGGGCTTGATTCGATCCACCTCCTCGCCTGCCAGGTCGACTACACCTTCGGAAGCCAAGGCCTGACAATGGCGCTCGGAAGCGTGGAGCCTCATTTCCACGAGGATCTCAACAGGAGGGCCGCTGTCGACAGGTACGGATTCAAGAACGACGAGCGCTTCGTGGCGGAAGTCCTAAGAAAGGCGGACAAGGTCCAAAGTGAATCTTGGACAACTCATGGCCTGCGGGACTGGGAAGGCCGACCACAGGGTGTTAAGGCCCCGGTGGTGGGGTTCACACTGGATAGCCAGGGAAGCGCCTCCGATCTAAGCAGTCCGTGGTCCAAGATGGCGGACCCCAACCAGTGGGGTGAGGTGAGAAAAGCATGGGGGTTCATGCCGAGGGAGCTCTGGAATCCTGAGATCGAACTCCCGGCCCTTGCCAGGGACGGGCTCGAGCAATCGTATTGGAGGGAAGCGTTCTGGCTCTATCACCAGGCATTTTCAATCGGAGAGACGAAGCCCGATCTTGAGCTTTTCTTCCTCGTGGACGAATTTCTCAGCGACGGGAGAAATGTAGTAAACTTCCAGTATGGCGGCGAAATGCTCCAGGCGCACAATGTTCTCGATACGGAGATCATCCACTTCGCCAGGACCGGGGTATTCAAGGGGGGAGAATCGAAGGATAAGCCAAGCATTCCCGAGAGTCTCTACGAAAGGGCGGAAAATATCGACCACAGGAGGGCTGGGCTGGAATATTTCGCATATTCACAGTGGGTCCTAGATCCCTTTCTTGCTGTGCGCATCATGAATCTTGAAGCGGATGACAGGGCTGTTGTCCTCCAGATTTTCGAGAAGGCTCTCGAGGCTGAGGAGGCAGTAGTCGAGGGCGACCCCATGGAAGAGGACGTCGTCGGCGAGGAGCAGATGAAGGTCGACCTCTCGAGTATGGACAAGGATCACTTGACCGAGTATCTGAGCGGTAGGGAGCACCAGTTCCCGGACCAGGATCTGCCCCACTGGGCCAAAGGGATGGTGAACCTGCTGAAGGAAGAGGAGCGCGCTGCCCTGGGGCCTCTCTGGTACCACGTCGCCGACGCGATGCAGAGCACGTGGGACAGGTTTGTCGAGACCCGTGCAGGGCTGCTCGCGCAGGCCGCAAAAGCATCCGAATGACCTATGAGCAGGCCGGAGCCGTCGCCCTCCCATCATCGGGCGCTACTGGAGCGGCGGCGTCGCATCGATCAGGCTGAGGGGCCTTCGGTCCATCCGGTCACACCTGCGGCAACCAGCAGATTTACAAGATCACGCGGACCTTGCAAGAGCCCTGCGGCGGTGACGGAGTCGGTGCGAGCGGTCCGGGCCGCAGAACAAGAGCCCGGTACGGCAGATCACGTTATGGGAAGTTCTTCGAGATACCAACCGCCGTCAAACCTGAGATTGCAGCTCAGCATGGTCGCCGGGCTCTCCGCCGTGTCCCAGTCGGTGACGGGCACCTGAAGGCCCGTCCATGCCTGCAGCGCGTCGTTCCACACCGGGGAGAAGGTCCATCCTTCCCAGACGATGGCGACATCGTGCTGAACGTTTCCCAGCCAGATGACGGAATTTCCCCGGATGTGCTGCTCTTTGAGGAGGCCGACCGCCTCATCATATTTCGATACAGCCGCGGCAGGCTTCCCGGCCCTTGCGATGAGGTCTTTCAGGGCCGGGATGTGATTGGCAGCATCGTTCAGCACCCAGAACGCCAGCCGGTAGTTCTCGGATTCCCGGTAGCGGGCCGGGAAGTTTTCCCTCCAGTCCACTGCGACCAGCGGAAGGCTCCCCACTGTCCCGCCCCAATCCGGGCATATTCGCAGCAGCTGCCCCAGGTTGTGATCGCGATCTTCGTAGAGGAGCTCGAGGAACTTTTCCCACGCCTCCAGGTCTTGGAACTTTGAATTAGGCAACGCATTTGCTGCGTCGCCGATTGCTTTAACCTTCTGCTGGACCATTTTCCAGGACCTGTCCAGGGTCTTCGATATTCCTATGAAATGTCGTGCCGGGGTCACCCACTCATCCTTCAGCAGCTCCCAGCCGATGTCCATGAGGAGCGCGGGATGGTCGAGCTGCTTCTCGAGCTCCTTCAGCTGGACGCCCCAGTGCGGCGGCTCGGCGGCTGCAAGCACTGCTCGAACGGCATCCACGGGGTAATTGGAATCGACGGCAAGTCGGAGGAGCGGCAGCCACGTGCTTCGGTCCTCGGTGGGCTTGGCAAGGCGCCACGACTCGAGCTCCAGCGCGAGTGCGAGGAATTGGTCTTCGAGCTTCAGCAGTGAGAGAGATTCAGGATTTTTCACGGCGTCCAGTCCGTCGGCGACGGACACCTTGCGCCGTTGCCAGACGGTGTCATTGGTGATGGTGTTGTCTGCCAGGGTCAGCATGTCGGTGACCCTCTGATCGTTGAACCTTGCCTTCTTCGTCTTGGACTTCCCGCTTACGATTCCAGGATTCCGACTGGACTTTCGGTCCCAGACCGAACAGCATACGAGAATTATTTCCTCCCGGGATGGTGCGCCTTTGATCCATTCGGTGAGAGTCGTCGTCTCCTCTACGTAGGCCACAGTCACCCCGGGCGGCGCCTTGATACCTGCTACGGCATCACGTTCGTACTGCCCCAGCCCGGTGAGGGACAGCTCTGGCCACGAGTGGTCGTCGAAATATTCCCAGGTGTAGTACACGCGCTCATCATGATTGGTCACGATCGAGGTTGCGAGAGATTTCTCAACCTCCTCTCCGGGCAGGGCGCAGAGCCGCAGCCATTTGGGCAGTTTGACGCGGTTTTTGCCTTTTGTGACGCCATGGGCGAAGAAGATTTTCACGAGTCACCCCTGAGGTGTGGAAAAGGCAGCCGGACGCAAGGCCATCACAGGTGGTGGGCCCGGGGCCTGCGTGGCGGAAGAATGGTGAAGGATGATTCTCCGCCGCTCCGGCGTGCCGACGCTGCGCCGCGGGGAAGACTTCCGGGCAGATCCTCGGGCCGAACAAGAGCGGCCGGGGACCGGCAGTTACCGTGTACCCGACATCTCCTCCCTCACGTCAGAGGCCCTCTGCGGCCGGCACCGCGCGATCTCCAGGCCGCGGCGCCGACTCCCTCACCCTACGAGGACCAGCGCGGCGTGGCGGAACCCCGCGATCCAGCTCCCGTCGCCGGACTGGGTCCACCAGCCGAAGATCCCCGGACAGATCACCGACCGGATCTCGGTCCACAAGACGGGCCCGGGATCCGACGCCCGAGAACTGCGCGTCGAGGGAGCCAGCCAGGGCGCGACCGGGTACTGGAGCAAGGCCCTGACCGCGCCTTCCTGGACCTTCGTCCCCACCGGGCTGCCCCTGACCGGAGCGCCTCTGGAGAACCCGGGCGACGACCGCTCCCGTGACACCCTGGCCCCGGTGTCGCCCTACGACTTCTCCGGCAACGACGGAGACCTGACCCTGTAGGTCGACGGGTTCGACGTCGCCGTGGCGGCCACACCCCTGGTGGTCCGGTCAGGCACGGAGAGCGTCACGCTGGTGCTGCACACGGTCGACGGGCTGCGTCAGACACCCCGGTCGGCCGGGCTCACCTCCGACCCGAGGCTGTTCAACGGGACCGTCGAGGTCCCGCAGACGGTCCTCGACCACCTCGACTCCTACCCGCCCACTGTCCGCACCCTGATCCAGGGGCGGCTGCACGGCGCCCGCTTCACGCCGACCGACGTACGCGTGACCGACCGGGCGATGACGGTGGACGGCCTGGGGGTGAACCTGTCCGGGAACTGACTCGTCGGCCACCCGAGCGCCGCCACCCGGCACGGTCCGTGAACCAGCCCGCATTCCGGGTGTTCGCGGGCCGGGCTCAGGCGGCGGTGGGTTGGTGTTGACGTTGAAGGCGCGGGGGCGCGGAGAGGGCCCGATCCGTGGGGCCGCCTCTCCGGGAGGGCTTCGCCCAGCCGCATTCCCCCGCCGCTACAGTCCCAGCTGGACCGCCGCCCTGACGAGGTGGGCCCGTGTGGGGGCGGCCAGCTTCACCCGCAGCCTGTTCAGATACGTCTCGACGGTGCTGGGGCTGATCCCCAGGCGGCGCGACGTCTGCCGGCTGGTGTGCCCCGAGGCGATGTGGCGGAGCACCTGGAGTTCGCGCGGGGACAGGGCGGCACGTTGCGTCGGAGAATCGTTGCGGTCGACGGCTGAGACGACTGTTGTTGCCAATCCATCCTCCGTGTGACCTGGAGAATCCCCGGAGCGGGGCTCTGCGTCCCCACGCCGGGCGGCCGATGCGACGGTGATTTCTCTTCAACCTCGCAGTTCTCCCCCGGGAACGGAACAGCTCTCGAGTGGACGGATCATGCCGTGGCATAAGCCGTCCAGCCGCACGCCTGCACCGGCCAGGAGACCCCGCGGATCCACGTGAATGCACAGGGGATGACCCTGCGTCAAGTCGTGAACTTCAAGGACTCGTCACCTCCGCCGGGGATGTCGCAGGATCCTTTCAGGCCCGAACCGCGGGCCCCGAAATGAGGAGATCACCATGGAGAACATCGTCGACGTCGACGCCGACCTCGCGACCGAGATCGAGCTGGAGACCGCGGACACCTCCTTCACCTTCGGTGAGCCGCGCTCCACCGCGCTCGACGCCGGCACCGAGGTCGAGCCGCAGGGGCACTGACACCTCCGTCACCCACGGCGAGCCGCCCGCCCGACCAGCCGCTCCGGGACGGCCGCGGTCACGGGGCGCCGACGGACGACCGCCGCACGCCGACGCCGGCCGCCGACACCGGCGAAGGGCGGGCGTCGACCGTCCGCCGCGCACGGCACGCGTCGTCCGACGGCAGGCAGCCGCACCGGGGCGGGACCTCGGCGTCCCGCCCCGGGTCCCCGCGTGCTGCGACATACCGGGAGACGGCGAATCACCCAGGAGGAACAGTGAAGGCGATACCCGCCGACCTTGCCGAGCAGGTGTGCTCGGCCGACATCGACGTGACCGCGACCGCGCGGATCGCTGCGATCTACCACCGCAGCCTCGCCCGCCGTGCGGTCGGCAGACTCGGTGAGGCCCAGCGCCCGGAGGCGCAGAACCTCGTTCCCCGCGTTCGGCGACTCGCGCCCGCCGTCGTGCACTCCCTCTACCGGAACACCGCCGGCGCCGGCCCCGCCGAGACCCGGCGCCAGCTGCAGGAGGCCGGATCGCCGGCGCCGGCCGCGGTCTACACCGGCCCGCCGGACGCGCCGTGGCTCCGCGACGGACTGCAGGAGGTCCTTCGCTCCCTCGGCTGGGGCGACGAGCAGGTCGGGACCGTCGTCACCGCCCTGCCGCCCGAGGCCTGGTCCTCGCTCTACCTGAGCCGCCAGGCCCTTCGCACCGCCTGGCCCGAGGCGTGGAGCGAACACAACACGCTCGTGGAGCACCTGGTCCTCGTCCGGGGCCCGATGCGCTCGGCGACGCTGCAGAGCACCTTCGGCACGATCTACGCGCAGGTGCAGGAGACGGGCGACCCACTCCGCATGTTCGAACTGCTCCTGCACGAGTCCGCGCATCACGCCCTCCTACTGCGGGAGCAGTTCACCCGTTTCATCGCCAACCCCGACGCGGTCGGCACCCATGCGCTGCGACCCGACCCGCGGCCGCTGCGCGGCGTCCTGCACGCCGCGTTCGTCATGTGGCGCATCACCGAGGGCCTCCACCGCTACCAGCGCACCCACCGGGGCGGCGGCCCCCTGGACGGCCACCCCGTCGAGGAACGGCGGATCTTCGCCCTGCAGTCGCTGCACTCGGCGCTCGCGCTCCTGGACGAATCGGCGCAGTGGACCGAGGACGGGCGGATCCTCAGGACGGCCCTGAGAACGTCCGCGAAGCACGAAGGGATTCCGGTATGACCGCGACGGCACCGACGGCACCGACGGGCCGCCGCACCGGCGCGGGCGGAGGCGCCGACGCCGAGCGCACGGTCGTCCTGGGCCGGCCCGGACAGCGCTGGCAGTTCAGCACCCAGTGGGAAATGCTCGAACTGGCCGACGGATCGCTGTTCTTCAACAGCACCTACGCCGACCACCGGGCGATCTCCGTACCGCCCGAGGCCCTCCGCCGCATCCTTCGGATGATCGAGGACAGCAGGCCGACGCTCGAGGCCGTCGCCGACCGGATCACCGGCACCGCCACCCCCGACGTGGTCGGCCGCATCGAACGCCTCCTGCTGCCCCTGGCCAAGGCCGGCATCCTCGTGCCGCTGCGCGACGACCGGCGCCCCGAGTGGGCGGACGACGACCTGGCCGAACGGTTCTCGACGCAGATCGAGTGGCTCGGCACGCTCTCCACCACACCGCACGGACACTGGGACTACTTCGCACGGCTGCGCGACGCCTCCGTGGCCGTCATCGGACTCGGCGGGGCGGGAAGCCTGCTGGCCCTCGCCCTGGCCGCGGCCGGCATCGGCCGGCTGACGCTGGTGGACGGCGACACCGTGGAGGTCTCCAACCTCACCCGCCAGATCCTCTACAGCCCACGCCAGGCAGGCCTCGGCAAGGCGGACTGCCTGGCCCGGCAGCTCGAACGGTTCTCCCCGTACACGCGGTACCGGGTCCTGCGCCAGTACGTCAGCAGCCCCGGGGACGTCCAGGACGGCATCGAGGGCGCAGACTTCGTGGCCGTCTGCGCGGACGCACCGCGCTTCCTGCTCAACCGGTGGATCGACACCGTCTGCAAGAGGAACGCCGTGCCCTACCTCGGCGCCTTCGCGGGTTCGGTCGGCCCGATGTACCGACCCGGCGCACCCGGATGCTTCGGCTGCTTCGAAGAACGGCTGCGCGAGGAACTGGGCGTGCGCCACGACATGGTCGTCGACGCGCTCGCCGCCAAGCAGTCGTGGCGCTACCCCGCGTTCGTCGCCGGGCCGCTGACCGTCGCGCACCTGATGACGACCGAGATCGTGCTCCACCTCACGGGAGCCGCGAAGCCGTCGTCCGCCGGCGGGATCGTGCGCTACCGGCACCCGGGCACCGTGGTCGAACCGTTCCCCGGGCATCCCGGCTGCACCTGCTCGCCGACGCCCGACACCGCGCCCGTTCCCACCTGAACCCCGAGCGAGGCCACCTTCGATGAATGTTCCGGTGAAGTTCGAGACCGTCGTGCAACTGCCCGGTGCGCGACGACTGCTCGCCGCCGACGCGATCTCCAAAGCCGGCGACTGGGTCCTCTTCGTCGCGATGAGCGCACTCGTCTTCGACGCCGGCGGAGTCGGCGCGCTGGCACTGTTCAGCCTCGCGCGCATCCTGGTCCCCGCAGTCCTGGGACCCTGGGCGGGGGGCTGGGGGATGGCACTCGTGCCGCGCACCCTCATGATCCGCGTCGACGTCGCCCGCGCCGCGCTGCTGGTGCTGGCCGTGGCGGCAGCGGGTACGCACCGGCCGGTGTGGATGCTGGAGGCCCTCGTCGTGGGCTGCGCGGTCCTGACGGCCTTCCACGCGCCGGCCGAACGCCGCTTCCAGCGCGACGTCATCGAAGCCGACCGGCGCCCCGACTTCAACGCCGTGATCGGTGCGACAGCCACCACCGTCATGGTCGTGGCCCCGGCACTGGGGGCACTGATGGCAACCACGATCGGCAACCTCGGCGCCCTCGCCGTCGATGCCGCCAGCTTCGTCGTCTCGGCGTTCATCGTGTCCGGCATCCGCCCGGCCGCACCGGCCGCCGCGCACGAACCCTTGCAGAAGCAGAAGCAGAAGCAGAAGCAGAAGCAGAAGCAGAAGCAGCCCGGACCGACCGCCGAACGCCGGACGGGAACCATCACGACCGTCGTACGCGTGCTCAAGAACCAGCCGGTGGTCGCCGCCTGCCTCATCACCCAGGCGACCGCCTGCACGATCGCCGGCGGCTCGATGGTGCTCCTCCCGCCGCTCGGCAGCCGCCTCCACGCCGGCAACGGCGCCATCGGCTGGCTGACCACCGCCATCGGCGTCGGCTCCGTACTCGGCGTCCTGGCCGGCGGCTCGATCGCACGGCAGGGACGGCTCCTGCTCTGCGTGGGGAGCATCGTCACGATGGGCATCGCCCTCGGCGCGCTCGGCTCCAGCCCCAACCTCCTGCTCGCCCTCGGCTGCGCCGTCCTGGTGGGGGCGGCGGCCAACCTGCCCGAGCCGACGTACTGGACGTCCTACGCCGGCCAGATCAAGGAGTCGGACTCGGGACCGGTGTACGGGCTGGTCGAGTCCGCCATCACCGGTGGCTTCGCGCTGGGCGGCACCCTCCTGGGCGCGGCAACCGCCGCAGTCGGCACGTCGAGGGCGGCCTGGACCGTGGGCATCGCTGCCGGCCTGGTCGCCGCCACGGCGTTCGCGCCGGCCCTGCGCAGCCGCAGGACGAACGGCACGGCTGCACCCTCGGCACCGGCCGCCGAACGCGTACAGGCGCCGGCATGACGGCTGCCACCGCGGGCCCCGCCCTCCCCGCCCCGGACGCCCGGGGACCGGTCCGGGAGGAACAGGAAGGCCACGGCTGCGTGACCGTGCGCAGCCACCGGTTCACCGCCGCGGCCGGCACCCGCTCCGGCGCCGTGCTGCGCCTCCACCCCGGCCACGACCGCGCCGAGGAGACGACCGCCGCGCTCCTGCTCGACGAGACCGCCCGACCGGGCGAGAGCGCCGCCCGGTACGCCGCCGTCCGCGGCGGTTCGGCTCACGCCGTGCAGGAGGCGGTCCGTCTCGCCTCCGACCGGCTCGGGCGCCCCTGGCCCGCGCCCCGGATCCCGGGCCTGCCCCCCACCGCCCCGGCCCGCACCGCGCTGGTGACCCGGCCGCGCGAGGACCTCGTGCCGGCCGACCTCGTCGATGCGCTCCTCGACCAGCTGCCCCGCGGCAGTTTCGACGTCACCGTCCAGGCCCATCTGACCGCCGAGGAGCGTCTGCTGATCCCCGCCGGTGCGGTGCCCGTCCGCGAGACCGTGCACACCGGGGCCGTCGTGATCGACGTCCTCGCGCACGGCTCCCCGGTGGCGGACGTCGATCTCGCCTGGAGCGGATGCGTCCCGCCCGACATCGGCGGCCTCTGCCGACGGGCGGAGCAGGCGGTGCAGCGAGCCACCGCCCCGCAACGGCCGGCCCCGCCCCGCATGCAGCTGCTCCTGGTCGACGGCAGCGCGGGCGCGTTCCTGCACGAGGTCTGCGGCCACCTGCTGGAGAGCTCGCGGCAACGACCGTCCCTGCTGGCCGGGTACCGGCAACGACAGGTCGCCCACCCCGGGCTGAGCATCGCCGACGACCCCCGCCACGACGCGGGCTTCGGCTCCCACCGCTACACGATGCTGGGGGCCGCCGCCCGCCGCCGCCCGATGCTCACGGCCGGGCGCCTCACGGGGCTCCTGGAGGACCGTCCGGACGGGCCGTGGCGTGCCGAGGACGCCCGGCACATCCCCCAGCCGAGGATGACCCACCTCGACCTGGCACCGGCCGCACGCGGCCTCGACCTCGACCGCGCTCTGGGGGCGGCCCGCGCACCGGTGGTCCGCGTCCACCGGATGGGCGCCGGCTCCCTGGACCACCGCGACGGCACCGTCGTCCTGGAGGTCAAGGACGCCGTCCTCCTGGAAGGGCCCCGCTCCCACCGGCTCGCACCTTTCCGGGTCACCGCGGAGGCCCGCCGGCTGCTCCTCGGGATCCGGGCCGTGGGCTGCGCGGCCACCGTCACCACCTGGTCGGCCTACTGCCTGGCGGCGTCGGGACGGCTCCCGGTCGGAGCGAGCACGCCCACGGTGCTCACCGGCCCGCTCTCGGTGCTGTCCCGCACACCGCCCGGGCCGTCTGCGGCGTCCCGTCCCGGGAGCATCCGCCCGTGAACCGCCGAACGACGTCTCCTACCGGTCTACCGCCCGATGCGGCGGACGAAGTCGACGACCGCGTCCCGCACCTCGGCGGAATCCCAGTCGAGGCCGGCCGCGCTCACCGTCACCTCGGTGAGTGAGATCCCCGGTGGCAGGCCGGGTTCCCACCAGGGCATCTGGAACACGGCGACGCCGCTCTCCTCGGCCTGCCGGGCGGCCGCGTCGTTCAGCCTGTCGGCGGCGAACGGAAGCCACACCTGGAACTGGTGGATGTGCGGCACCTCCGGCTGCACCCTGGACCACCCCAGCCCGGCATCCGCGAACCCCTGCGCGATGGCCCGAGCGACCGTCCTGGCGTGCGCCACGTACTCGGGCAGCCGCGGCAGTTCGCGGTCCAGCCCGGCTAGCGCGGACAACGCCACGGGGAACTGGTGGAAGATCCTCCCGCCGTAGCGGTGGCGCCAGATCCTCGTCTCCTCGACGAGCGGGTGCGGGCCGGCCACCACGGCGCCCGACAGACCGCCGAGCGACTTGTACAGCGAGACGTACACGGTGTCGGCCAGGGCGGCGATCTCCTCCACCGGGCGGCCGAAGTGCGTGGTGCACTCGAAGAGCCTGGCGCCGTCGAAGTGCACGATCGCGTCCCGCTCCCGTGCGGCCCGGGTCACCTCGACCAGTTCGTCCCAGGCGGGCAGCAGGTAGCCGGCGTCGCGCAGCGGCAGTTCCAGCATGAGCGTGCCGAACGGCTCCGGCAGGTTCCGGACCTCCTCGGCGGTCGGCTGGCGCGGTGCCCCCGTGATCCGCAGCGGGCTCAGACCGCTCACCCGGCGGAAGGCGTCGGCCTCGAAGACCTCCGGGTGGGACAGGGCGTGGAGCGCGACGTGGCGGTTGCCGGTGCGTTCCGCCCAGCACCGCAACACGACCTGCTGGGCCATCGTGCCGGTCGGGAAGAACGCCGCGTCCTCCTTGCCCAGCAAGGCCGCCACCCGCCGCTCCACCTCCGCCACGACTCCGTCGCCGTAGGTGTCGGTGGGGCCGAGGAGGTCATGGGCCCGGGGAGCCTGCTCGGCGAGCAGCCCGAGACACTCCCGCAGCGACATGGTCGCGGACGGCCGGGCGAGGACCCGCTTCACCTCCCGCACGGCCCGCTGCCCGCAATCCCCGGCTCCGCTCCCGTCTCCGCCGGTGCCGGCGGCGCCCCGCCGGTGGTGGCCGTCACTCGTACTCGTCCCGCTCATCGGGTTCCTCCCGGCACCGCCGGCTGCTCCGGCCCGCCACGTACGTCGGTGGTCTCGTGGATCCTTGTTCCCCCAGCCGCGGAGCAGGTGGCGCCCCCGGGCGGCAGGGCGGCTCAGTGGCCCCAGGTGACGTCTCCCGGAGCGGTGTCGTCCAGCGCCTTGCCGGCGTCGGCACTGCGAACGGCATGCGGCGCGGCGGTCGTGGCGGCCACTGCGGTCGTCACCGCGCCGAAGGCGATGAGCACGGCTGCAGCGATCCTTGCGGCACGGGTGACCATCACTGAATTCCCCTTCAGAGGTGGGTTCCTGGGATTCTTCGCCGCGATTGTGCGGCCGACGCCTCAACTCTCGCCCACCGTCGCACTCGCAGGAACCGGCGAGGCGTGGACGGAACATGCAGTGACATAAGGCGTCCACCCGCCGGTGGCTCATCCCGTGTCCCACCACGGACCCGGTACCAGGGATGCTTCGCCGGCCACGACGACGAAGCCCCGCAACGACGCGTGTCCGGCCACCGCCCGGCGGGCCAGCCGCTCGGCGGCTTCCTCCGCCGCAGCGAGAGCGGGGGCGTTGAGGAAGAGACCCAGCGTCGGGCCGCCCGGCGCGTCGCGATGGACGGCGATGTGCTCGACGCCGTCGCCGCCGTCGGCGAACGACGCGAAGAGGCCGGCCGCACCGGGTGGCAGCACCGCGCCGGCAGGCGCCCGGAGACGGACATGGATGAGGTACATGAACCCACGATCCGGCGCCGACCTGAGCGTCCACCACCGTCCGAGCCGGACTCTTTGTGCCCCGGCACAAAGAGTCCACCCGGCCGCCCCGCCGGTCTCGTAGAGTATCCGCCCACGGCCATGGCGAGCAGAGGGGGTCGCAGTGCTCGAGATCCTGGGGCTCGACGCGGAAGCGGAAGCCATCTACCGTGCCATGCTCAGCCACACTCCGGACGGGGTGCGCGAGTTGGCGGCCCGCCTCGAGATGCCGGACCAACGGGTCCGCGACGGCCTGGACCGCCTCAGCGCACTGGCCCTGATCCACCCCTCGGCCCGGGAGGGCATCGGATTCCGGCCCACCAGCCCGGAGACCGCGATGGAAGCCCTGCTGGCCCGCCAGCAGGCAGAACTGGCCGCACAGCAGCAACGGGTGGAAGCCTCGCGTGCCGCCGCGGCGAAGCTGATCGCCGAATGCTCCGCCCTGCGCCCCCCTGCCGTGGACGAAGAGTCCGCACGGTTGACCGGCCCTGAAGCCATCCGCGAAGGACTGGCCCGGCTGGCCGACGCCGCCAGGCAGGAGATCGCGACGTTCGCCCCGGGCGGCGCCCACTCGGCCGAGGACCTGGAGGCCAGCCGCGCCCCGAACGAGGCCCTCCTCGAACGCGGCGTGCGGATGCGCACCATCTACCTGGACAGCGTCCGCAACCACAGACCGACGCTGGATCACGTCACCTGGCTCCACGCCCATGGCGGACAGGTCCGCACCGCACCCGTCCTGCCCATCCGAATGATCATCGTCGACCGCTCGCGTGCGGTACTGCCCGCCGACACCGCCGACGCGCTCGCCGGAGCAGTCGTCCTCCACGGCGCTGGCACCGTCGCAGCACTCTGCGCCTTGTTCGAGAGCGTATGGAGCACCGCAGTCCCCCTGGGCAGCGCACCGCCGCACGATCCGGATGCGATGCCCCCGCAGGAACGCATGGTGCTCAAGATGCTCGCCCAGGGCTTCACGGACGAAGCCATCGCCAAACGCCTGGCCGTCTCGCCCCGAACCGCCCGCCGCACAGCCGCCGAGCTCCTGGTGCGCCTCGAAGCCCGCAGCCGCTTCGAGGCGGGAGTACACGCGGTCCAGGACGGCTGGCTGCCCCCCTCCCGTTGAACGGACCCAGTGCTCCAGGGGTCATTGGACCTCGGTGCCGGTCCAGCGGCCGGTGTTGTTGAGGTAGGCGGGGAGGTTGGTTTCGGGGGTGGTGGTGGAGGCGCCGGCGAGGACGGTGGGTGCTTTGCCCTTCATGGTGGTGGCGATGGTGCCGGTGATGGTGAAGGTACGGGTCTCGCCGGCGTTCATCGCGGTGGGCAGGGTCCACCAGGTGCCGTTCAGGGACGAGCCGAGGACGGGGATGGTGCGGGTGCCGTCGGATCGGCCCGCGGTGGGGTTGTAGGTGACGCCCGTGGTGTTCAGGCCGGTGAACGCCGCGCCGACCTGCACCCCGGCCGCCTTCGCCGGGCCGGTGTTGGTGACGGTGACGGTGTAGGTGACGGTCTGTCCGCGGGTGAGGTTCCCGGTGGTTCTGGTCCAGCGGTAGGTGCCGGTGCCGCCGGTGGCGTTCAACGCCGGTGCGGCGTAGGAGAGGCCTTTGGCGCCGTCGGGCAGGGCGGTGATGGTGTGGGTGCCGGCGGTCAGTGACACGGCCAGGGTTGCGGTGCCGGTGCCGTTGAGTGGGGCGGTGCCGAGGGGGCGGTGGTGGAGGGGACGGGTCCGTCGGTGAAGGTGACGGTACCGGTCGGCACCGGGCCCCCGGCGGGGACGTCGGCGACGGTGGCGGTGAGGGTGATCTGCTGGCAACTCCAGGACATAGCCGCCCACGAGAGCCTCCAGTACTACGCGGACAGCCGATTCCGCCCGGACGTCTCCGGGTCAAGACTGCACCCGTCGCACCGGCGGAGGCGGCCCCTGCGGGTCGGACACACCCGATGTCGGATCTTGTTGCGCCAGGAAGGTGAAGATTCACACCGTCACCCGTCCGTGCCGCCCGTCCCCTGCCGAAGGCAGCGGAACGGGCGGAATACGGGGCGGTGCACGGTACCGGACGCACCGGCAGTGCCAACCTTCCGTGCTAGGTGTGGTGTTGCCGGGGTCAGGGTGGGATGGCGGGTCAGCCTCCGTTGACGGTGTTGTGGCCGGTGCCGGGGTTGACGGTGTTGTGGCCGGTGCCGGCGTTGATGATGTCGTTGCCGGTGCCGGTGGTGATGATGTCGTCGCCGGCGGCGGTGTTGATGATGTTGTTGCCGTTGCCGGCTTCGATGCGGTCGTTGCCGGTGCCGGTGTTGATGGTGTCGTTGCCGTCGGTGGTGCAGATGAGGTCGTTGCCGCCGTTTCCGTTGATGGTGTCGTTGCCGCCCTTGCCGAAGATGATGTCGTTGCCGGTGGTGCCGTTGATGACGTTGTTGCCGGTGGTGCCGTTGATGACGTTCTTGCCGGCGGTGGGGGCGGTGGCACAGGTCATGGGATTGATGCGGATGGTGAGCTGGCGGGAGACGGTGGAGGGCTGGTCCTGGCTGTCGCTGACGCGCAGGGTGAAGGTGTAGGTGCCTTCCTTGGTGGGGACACCGCTGATGACGCCGTTGCCGCCGTTGAGCCGGAGACCGTCGGGAAGGGCGCCGGAGGCGATGTCGTAGTGGTAGGGGGCTTTGCCGCCGTTCACGCGGATGGGGCTGAACACCGTGTCGTAGCCGGTGTTGACGGTGCCGTCCGGCGGGGGCTGGGTGATGAAAGTCCTGACGGGTGAATAGGTGACGGTGAGCGGCTGCGCGGCACTGTCGGACGGGCTGTGCAGGGCGTCGCCCGGGTAGTGGGCGGTCAGGGTGTGGGAGCCGACGGGCAGAGGTGGCAGGTCGGTGAACGAAACGGTGCCGTCACCGCTGAGCGGTGCGGTGCCGATCGGGTCGTCGTTGTCTCCGTCGGCCGTCAGGGTGACATCGCCGCCTGGCACGGCCACGCCGGACGTGTCGGGGCCGTTGATGACGGTGACGTCCACCGTGAGTCGGTCAGAGTCGTTGGGATTGGCGGGGGCGACGTTCACCACGGCCGTCGTGGTGGGCGCCGTGGCGACGGGAAGTGTGTAGATGAGATCGGCGCTCTGGGAACCGCCGTCGGCCACGTGGACGGTGAATGCGTAGCCGTCGGGCTGGTCCGGGGGTGTGGGCGCGGTCGGCCTCCCGGACAGTACGCCGGTGGTGCCGTCGAAGGCCAGGCCCGGGGGGATGTGGTCGATCGCATAGGTGTAGGGGAGGGTGCCGCCCGTGACGTCGGCCACCGGGGTCTGCTCGATCTCCTGTCCCACGGTCGCCGTCGGCAGCTTCTTCGGTGCCGCCTTGAACGCGGGGGCCGGGGAAGGAACGGTGTACCTGATGGTGACACCTGCGGTGCCCGTGCTGTCCGTGGATGCCACGGCTCCCGAGCCCTCCGGGGCGTAGGACGATCCCGCCCCACCGCCGCCGCCGTAACCCGAACCGCCGCCGAAGAAGCCGCCGCCGCCGCCCCCGCCCTTCGAGGTGCCGCCGCCGTGACCAGGTCCGCCGGGATTGGCTCCTGTTACGAGGTTGCCTGATGCGTCGGTCGGTGCGCCGCCTCCGGAGTTGCCGCCCCCGCCGCCACCCCAGCCGTCGTAGCTACCCCCGCCCCCGCCACCGGCGGTGGCCGGACCGGGGCCGCCACCGGTGCCCCCGCGATTGCTCAGGTTGTTGTATACCGCCGGGGCACCGGCACCACCCGCAGTGGTGGAACCTGGAGCGCCGTCCGCATCCCTGTTGCCGCCGCCACCACCACCCCCACCGACTCCGAAGTCACCGCCGGCTCCACCACCGCCCGAATATTCACTACTCGCTGCACCGCCGGGACCTGCGCCGGCACCACCCCAACCGCCGCCGCCACCGCCGCCACCGCCGGCGACTACCAGCCGGCAGTCGTCAGCCTGGCCGGTCGTCGCGCAGGAGCTGTTCGGGTCGGTCTGCACACTGCTGGCACCGCCCCCACCTCCGCCGTGGCCGGAGACATTCATGGCATCGCCGCCTCCGTTGTATCCGCCGACAGCGGTGGTGCCGGTGGAGATGCCGTCACCCCCCTTGCCTCCCACCTCGACGTAGAGCTTGGTGAGTCCAGTGGGAATGAGGATGTCCGCACCGGTGACCGAAGCGCCACGCCCGCCCTTCCCCCACTGCGCGGTGTCACCGCCGGGGGCGCCGGTGGCGTCGACGGTCACGCGCGGCACGCCCGCAGGGACGTCGAACGTCTGATCACCGTCGCCGGCGCCGTAGGTGCAGACGACGCCGTTCGGGTCGTGCGGGTCCGGGGCGCACGCGGGGGGAAGAGCGGCTGCGTGGACGCTGGGAGAAAGGAGGGTGAGGGGCAGGACGGCGGCCGCGGTGCAGACGGCGGTGACCAGGCCGAGGGCCCGCCGTCGGCCCGGCCGTGGTGCGGGGCGGGGGGAGTTGCCGGGTACAGGGTAGGACAGCGGTTCCATGTCAGCTCTCCATCGTGCCGGGCGCACCGGTCACGTTGCCCCCCTCGTGCACGCCCCGGCCGGGACACCGGACAGCCACCGGACGGGAGCTCCCGGCCCCCATGGCCCGGAAGCCCGCCGGAAGGCACGGAAGGCCTCTTGCTGATCGGTGCGCCGCATTTATGTGGGGCTCACATCTGAGCACGACAAGGCGTATCCGAGTACCACTCAGGTCTGAACAGGGATTTTCGGGAAGTAGTCTCTTCCCGGAAGCGAAGTACCTGGCCGGGAAGCACAGGTGCGTACCGTGAACCACCGATCGGGGGTGTCACGAAAGCGGTCCGGGTGGTTCGGCAATGGTCGAGCAGGCGGCCGTGCGGTGGTCATCGCCGGGTGGCGTATACACAAGATCCATCCGACATGAGCTCCTCGTCGAGGATGCGGAGCAGGGCGTTGCCCGTAGGGGTTTCCCACCCGCGCGTATCAGGACGGAGAGTCATCGGCGGGACGAGTGGTAGTGGACGGTGCCGGTCCGGCCGGCGGCCGGAACAGATCGCTCACCGCACGTCCATGGGTGCCTGCCGGCTCGGGATCGGCGAAGCGTGGTGCCTGGGGGTGGTAGAGGAGGAACCCCACGACCGTGTCCTGGTACGCCCGCACGCAAGCCTCCGTGTCCGCCTGGACCTCGGCGGGCAGTGCCAGGGTCTCCACCTGGGCGAGCAACTGCTCCGAGGCGCTCTGCATGCGTTCGATGCAGCGTGTCATGAGGGCGTCGGCGCGAACGACGGCGTCCGGAAGGGAGAGCCCTTCGTGGGTCTGCAGCACGGCGAAGACATCACTGTGGTAGCCGCCTTCCCGTTCCTTGCGCAGCGAGTGGAAGTCGTTGCACAGGCCGATCCAGTCCGCTGCGGCGTGGGTGAGTTCGGTGTGCGAGGAGAGGCGACGGACCATGCCCGGCAGGTCCGTACCCGTGGCAGGCTCGCACATGTCCAGAAACGGCAGCCCACCGATGTCGTCGCGGCGGAATTCCAGATACTGCTCCAGATGCGGCAGCCGGCGGCTGTGCCGGTTGACGGCGCTGGTGTAGTAGCACCAGATGGCGTCGCGGGTGTGGGTGCGGAAGGACTCCTGCCAGCTGGGGCCCTGGCGCTCGCAGGCCCATCGCCAGACGTCGGCCAGCGCCTTCGCCACGGGGTTCTCGGCCGGTTCGCCGTCGAGGACGCCGATGACGTGGCGTAGTTCCTCGTAGCACCGCTGCGGCCCGGTGTTGGAGATGTTCTCGTCGAACAGGTCGTCGTTGACGAAGATGAACGCGTAGTAGCAGCCCAGCATGGAGAGGGTGTCCGCATCGGCTGACGGGTACAGCAGACTGATCAGGAGCGGAACGTCGGCGTCGGCGACGCGTCGGCGGTCGGCCGGGGTCGGGCACAAGCCCGTTTCGTCGATCCACGACCACATGGCGGCCTCGGCCCGGGAAGTCAGGGGGTTGGGTTCCACGGGTGGGAAGGGCATGTAGAAGCTGTGCTGCTGGGGAGTCGCCAACGATGCGCTGCCTTTCTGATGGGTATCAGGATCCGAAACGGCGACGCCGGGTGCGGTAGGCGTCGACCACCGCGGCCAGGTCGTCACGGGAGAAGTCGGGCCAGAGTCGGTCGGAGAAGTACCACTCGGCCAGGGCCGCCTGCCAGAGCATGAAACCGGAGGTCCGGTGCTCCCCGGAAGTGCGGATGATCAGGTCCGGGTCGGGCTGGCCTGCGGTGGACAGGTGATCGGCCAGGCGCTCCGCCGCGGCATCCGGGTCAGCGCCGTCCTTCACCTGTTGGAGCAGTGTGCGCACGGCGGCGAGCACGTCGCTACGGCCCCCGTAGCCGATGGCCAGGTTGACCAAGGGCCCAGGGCGGTCGCGGGTGACCTGTTCGGCGGTGTGCAAGGCCCCTGTGAGGCGCTCGGGCAACAACTCCGTCCGGCCGATGTGATGGAGCCGCCAGCTTCCCGTCTCTGTGAGCTGGGCGATGATCTCCTCGTCGATGCGGTACAAGTCGTCGAGTTCGGCTGCGCTCCGGTTGGTGATGTTGTCGTCCGACAACATCCACAGCGTGACGATGCTGATGTCGAACGCCATGCACCAGGTGAGCACTTCGGGAATCTTCGAGAAGCCGGCGCGATGGCCGTGGGCAGCCGCCGGAAGACGGCGGTCACGGGCCCAGCGCCGGTTTCCGTCAAGGATGATCCCCAGATGCTGCAGAGGTATGGATGTCTCCGGAGGATCGGAATCAGATTCGTGGACGGTCATGTCGGATCCTTCGTGTTGGACGGTCACCCGCATCGGGCTCGCGTGGCGACCGTGCCCGTAGGTGTTGCGGACCGGGAGCACGGAACCGGACGACAGCGTCCCCGAGCCTGTCTGCCGTTCAGTTTCCATGCGTGGGTGCTCGTCGCTGTGTACAGATGGGCCGGCGTCCGGCCCCGGGATGCGACACGGAAGGGAAACCAGGTTCAGCGGTTGATGGCGGACAGTGGCACGGAAGAGCGCGTTGATCCACGTCACGACCCGGACGTCGGTGCGACGACCGGAACCCTGCCGACTCATGGAGGTCGGCGGATGTACTTGCGGACGATCTGCTCCTGACCGGGGAATCCGCGCTGCCGGATCTCCTCGAACAGATGCCGGGAGATGGTGTGGCCTTCGCTGAACCGCTGGTCGAGATGGGGCTTGTGGACATCAGGCCGTCGCCGCGGGGCGCGACGTGTCCCGTCGCCGGGGGGATCCGGCCTGGCGATGCAGCGCGCGCCGCATCCGCGCCGTCGCCCGCGTCCGGGCATCGCGCGGCCGGGCGGCCCGTGCCGCGGTGGGGGAGAGCCCGGAGTCCGATGACACCGTCCGACCCGGTGCCCGGTCAGCCAGGTGTCAGTACCGGGTCAGCTGCCCGGGGCATTCTGATGGCACGTCAGGGAGCGCCGGACATCGGGCTTCCGGGACGGGGAGAGGTGTCCGGAGCGGTTCATCGGGTGCCTGGCCAGCGCTGGCCGAGCAGGGTCCTTCGGGGCCCGCGCAGGTTCGAATCCTGCCCTCTCCGCCCCTGGGCATGCCGCGCACGCGGCGGCCCGCCCGCTGCGTCTCCTGCCCGCCCCCTGCTCGGCCGCGCGTCTTCGCCCGCCGGAGCGAGGGTGTGCTGTACGGTCGCAGCCGGGGACGGGACGTCCACGCTGATCCTGCCCCCGGCCGTGGCCCGGCCGCACCCCCGACGGCCGGGCCCACCCGGCAGGACCAGGACGCGGTGGTGTTGGTGTCCGCCTCCTCGGAGGGCGCGGTACGTCGGATGCCCGCCCGGCGGCCGGCCCCGGCCCCGGTGATGGCCGAGGCGCTCGCCGTACTCGACGCCCCGGTGCCGCCGGCGGTCGCCGGTACGGTCGCCCGGGCTGGAGGGCAACCCGGTGCAGGCGCTGGAGCCGCTGGTGGCGGCGGGACTCGTAACGCACGAAGGGGTGTTGTCACGTTGCGGTGCCTCACCACGCCGAAATCACATGATCCCGGAGACGTCCCGCAGTTGGCGGCGGCTGGTGAGGCGGAGCTTGGTGTAGACGTGACTGAGGTGGTATTCGACGGTCTTGGGGCTGACGAAGAGCGTGCGGGCGATCTCGTTGTTGGTCAGGCCATCGGCGGCGAGCTGGGCTACGGCGTGCTCGCGTTCGGTCAGGGCAGTGGCCAGCTCGGATGCGCCGGACAGCACGATGGTGGGGCGAAGAGAAGTGAGCTCATGGGCCGCGCGCTGGGCGTGGGGGGCGGCGCCGAGGGCGGTGTAGGCGTTGTGTGCCTGTTCGAGGTGACGGGCAGCTGCGTCGGGGCTGCTGACGGTCACGAAGTGACGGGCGAGGTCGTGGTGGAGGAAAGCGCGGTGCAGGGGAATGTCGTCGCCGTCGTGGGAGGGAGTTTCCAGGCCCTCTCGGTAGTACTGGAGGGCGGTTTCGGTATCACCCCGGGCGGCGGCGAGCCGGCCGTGCAGCCATCGGTGTGTTGCGGCCAGGGCGGGCGCGCCGCTGGCAAGTCGGTCGATCACGGCCAGGGCCGTCTCGGCGTTCCGCAGGTCGTCAGGCGTGGGCCGGACATCGGTGGCGGTGAGCGCCTCGACATACAGCGCTGTCCACAACAGCGGCCTGAGCCTGCGCATACCGGGGGCGAAGGCGGGGTCGTTCAGCGGCTGGAGGGCCTCACGCATGGCCGGCCAGTCGGCGCGCGCCTGAGCCGCCACCGCTGCAGCCACAACCGGAAAGAGACCGTCGTACTCGGGGAACCAGTCGGCGGACTTGCGGGAGGCCACAAGATGGGATGCGGCTTGCTCGTGGTGACCCTGTTGGGTGTAGGCCATGGCTGCGACCGCGTGGCTGGGGGCCAGACCCCAGGGCTGTCCTACGGTCTCGGCGACCATCAGAGCGTGGTCGGCGCTGACGGCTGCCTCCGCCCATCGGCCGGTGAGATAGCGCCCCAGACTGAGCGTGAAGAGCGCCGAGGAGAAAGAGGAGAGGTTGCTGTCGGCCCGCTGGCGGGCGGCAAGAGTTGCCAGGTCGTCGATCCCTGCCCCCAGAACACCGGCACATACCCGCAGCAAACCCCGGAACATCAGCAGCGGGCTGTTCGTGTGGGCCAGCTGGTCGGTCGGCTCGGACAGACCTGACTCGGCCATCACCACCAGCCCGGCCAACGGTCCATCGGCGAGACCAAGCGAGAGGGCGAGGGCGCCGCGGGCATAGTGAGCCGCCGTGCTCGAGGGCAACCTGCCGACAACGGGATACAGCACGGCAGCACCCTTGCGGCCGTCGGTCCGCAAGATGTGGACGAAACCCAGCCACGTGGCGGCGATCTCGCGGGTGGCCGGGTCGGCGGTCTCGGCGGCGGGCGCCAGGAGCCTGTCCGCGGTGGCGAGGTCGCCGGCCAACCCGGCCATGTACCCGAGAACGGCGTCGCGCTTGAGAGTGGGCGCGCAGCTTTCGACGGCCTCGCGAAGAGTCTGGGCGCGGGCGAGCGCTTGAACAAGGAGGAGGTGGGTGGCGGCGGTGATGAGGTGGTGTTCGCGTGTGTCGCGGGTGGAGGAGAGGTCGGCGGCCCAGAGCTGGAGGGTGGCGGCGCGGTGGTGGCGGCCCTGGGCGGTCTGGCGGGTGGCTTCGGCGGAGAGCCGGTCCGCCAGCTCCGGGTCGGTGGTGACGGCTGCGGCCACGAGATGGTCCCAGGCCCGGTCAGGGTCCGCCATCGTAGCTGCGGCTGCGTGCAGGGCGTGGCGGTGGGTGGGGGAGATGGCCTGGTAGATGGCGTCGCGCTGGAGCTGGTGGTGGATGCGCAAAGGGGTGGTGGGATGTTCGGGCTGCCACTGGAGCAGCCCGCCGGCCAGGGCCGCGTCCAGTGCGGCGGTGGCGTCGGTCAGGCCGGCCAGCCGAGCGGCGGTGGCCAGCGGGGTGGCGGTGTCGAGGACGGCGAGGGCCTGGACCAGGCGGCAGGCCTCGGCGGGCAGCCGGTTCAGGGTGCGGCGGACCAGCTCGTTGAGAGTGGAGGGTACCGGCAGCGGGCGTGCCGGGTTGGCCAGCGCCTGAGGGCCGGCCTCGGCAAGCAGCGACCGCAGATACAGTGGATGGCCGGCGGTGTGCTCCCACAGGCGGCCGACGGCCTGCTGGCTCAGTGCCGCGCCGCTGCCGGCGGCAGCCATCTGCGCGGTCTCCTCTCGGCTCAGCCCGATCAGTCGTAGCGGCAGCACTCGGGCCGCACCCCGGGTCACGGTGTGCCAGCCCCCGTGGGCGGGTACCCCCGGCTCCGCGGTGGCGGATGCCCTGGTGTCCTGGGTACGGGCGGTGATCACGGTCAGGATGGGCTCGCTGTACAGACGGCGCAGCACGAAGGACAGTGCTTTGAGGGATTCCTCGTCCGCCCAGGGGATGTCGTCGATCACTACTGCCAGCGGGCCGGACTCGGCAGCGCCGGCCAGAGCTGTCAGTAGATCCGTACCCACTGCGAAGGGGGAGGACGTCGGCGCCGTGGCCGGCCTCTGGGCCCCGAACTCTGCCCCGGGCAGCCGACTGAGTATCTGGTCCACCACCCCGTAGGGGTAGTCCTGCTCAGAACGATCGCACGCACTCCAGCAGATCTTCAGCATGTCCGGCCCCGCCGCCAGCGCACGCTGGGCAAGCGCGGTCTTCCCGATCCCCGGTTCGCCCTCGACGACCACCATCCACGGCATCCCCAGCGCCGCCTCGGCCCGGCAGCGTCCGATCGCCTCCAGTTCCTGCAACCGGCCCACGAAATCCGCCTCCTGCGCCACGCCCTGCGCACCGGACGGCAGCCCGGGACCTGCCATCGCGGAGAAAGCTGCGTCACGTGGCTCAGAGTCCATACCAGGTCACCGGCTTCCGCTGTCCGTCGTACCTCCAGTGTCCTGCGCCGGAGATCCGTCAGCAGAATCGGGCGAGGAAGTCGAGGATCTGTCGCCGGCGCTCTTGGTCCGTGTGAACGGTGTGGGCTCTCCTCGTCGCCAAGGCACTCGGCATCGCCGCCGCTGACGGAGACATGCCCAACGGAGCCATGTCCAACAGGGCATGCAGTCTCGGGGCCGGGGCCGGGATCGGGATCGGGGTCTTGGAGGGACGGGTGGCCGACTCCGGCGAGAAGATCCACATCAGCCCAGCGCCCGAAACGCGAGGATGGGCACGTAGGAAAAGGTCTCAATTGTGATAATCCCTGGAACACAGGATAGGAGTGGACGCTATGAACCTGCGTGCGCGCGCGATGGCCCTGCTGGCCGCGTTTGCTCTTGCAGCGGCTGGATGCGGCAGCTCGGACGGCGGAGAAGGAAAGCCCTCGACGCCTGGTGTTACCGAGGACACCGTCACCATCGGCGGCCATGTGGCTCTAACCGGCCCGGCCGCGCCCGGCTTTCGCGACTTCGCCCCGGCTGTAAAAGCCTACTTCGACTATGTCAACGACAATGGCGGTGTCCACGGTCGCAAGATCGTCTACAAGTACCGGGACGATGCTTACAACCCCAGCACAACCGTGGACGCAGTTCACGAACTGGTCGAGCAGGACAAAGTGTTCGCCATCGTGGGGGGCCAGGGCACCCCTACTCACACCAAGGTCACCGACTATCTCAACAGCCAGAAGGTCCCCGATCTGTTCGTCGGGTCCGGCTGCCCCTGCTGGGACGCCCCCTCCACCCACCCGTACACCTTCGGCTGGCCGCTCGACTACATCCGCGAAGGAAAGATCCTCGGCGCGTACGTGGCCTCCGCCTTCCCGGGAAAGAAGGTTGCGTACTTCACCCAAAACGACGATTTCGGCAAGAGCGGAGTCGAGGGACTGGATCGGACCGTTCCCGCCTCATCGGTCGTAACCCGTCAGACCTACGAGCCCGGAAACCTCGACATCACTCCGCAGATGACCGCCATCGATAATGCGAAGGCTGACGTCATCATCGCCTACACGATCCCCACCTACACCGCCCAGCTGC
Organism: Kitasatospora sp. NPDC048540; assembly: GCF_040651175.1. Lineage (NCBI taxonomy): Bacteria > Bacillati > Actinomycetota > Actinomycetes > Kitasatosporales > Streptomycetaceae > Kitasatospora > Kitasatospora sp. NPDC048540. The sequence continues at coordinate 26,251 of NZ_JBEZIR010000043.1, read as the reverse complement.
GGCTCGCCCAAATCAAGCTCGGCAACACGGCCCAGCTGGTCGTGAGCTACCCGGGCGCGGACCCGCTCACCTTGTCCCAGCTGCTGAACTCCTATGCCGCACAGAGCGGCAGCGGGTCGGGTGACGCACTCATCCAGGGAATGGTTACGGATACGTTCCTGCCGCCCCTCTCCGGCTCCAGCGGCTGGAGCGATCTGTTCATGAAGGTCCGCGACCATTACGCGCCGTCGCTGCCGGAGTCCGCGCTGGCCCAGTACGGCATGGGGGTGGCCTTCTCCTTCACCCAGGCACTGCAGAAGGCCGGAAAGAACCCGACCCGCCAGTCGATCGTGGACGCTGTCCAGTCCGGCGGCCTCACCAGCCCCGGTCTGGTTCCCTACGCTTACAGTGCCCAATCCCACGCCGGATTCTCCGGCTCCCAGGTCGCCGAAATCAAGGGCACCGAACTGACCCTGCAGGGCAAGCCCCTGACCACCGACGACGGCAACGGCCCGGTTACTGCCTATACCGGTGACCTCCCCACCGCGCTCAACGGGTTGGGGACGGGATGAAGTCGGGGCTTTCCTGAGGCCGGCGTGGTCTTGCAGAGGGTCCGGTCGGACCGGCACTACAGGTGAGCATCGTGTCTTCCGGGTGGAACCCCGTCGGACGGCCCGCGCGTATCTGAAGGCCCTGCTGGGTCCGGTGAAGCGGAAAAACTCGTGGCGGACCGCCGCATAAGCCGGCCAGGCGACGCCTGACAAGGTCAAGGATCTGCTAGGGCGGATGACTTGGAGCTGGGGAGGGCTCCGCGACGAGGCACGTGCCTTCGTGGTCGAGCACCTCGGCGATCCGTGACGAAGGCGGAGCCGTGCGACGAGACCGGGGTCACGCCGGAGACCGGGCCGGTGCGGGTGGACATCGTGGCCCGGGCAGTGCCGCCGACGTTCGAACGCCGCTCGTGCGGGGCCGGGGTCGAAGGGCGAGCGGTACTACGACTGGGTGCTGCACCTGACCGTCTGGCACCGAGCTCTCAAATCTCACCTGTAGTACCGGGCCCGGCTGCTCGACACGGATGCGAAACCGATCGATCTCTGCCTACCAGCGCAAGGAAGGTTCAGCGCTGACCGTGGGGTAGCCGATGCCAGCCTCGAGAGGGGCACCCGCAGCATAGGTGGCGGCCTCGATGGCAGAGGCCGTCACGAGATCTATGCCAGGCATGGGCGTGATCAAGGCGCCACTGCACTGAGACCCCGCGCCACTGCGCGAAACACTCGATGTCCCGGTATGGGTGAACGCGTCGAGCACCAATGCATACGCAACCGCGTCATAGGTGAGCTGCATGTGGTCCACGACCCGTAGGGGGCAGACACTCTGAATCGCGATGTTGGTTGCTCCGCCATTTTGCCACGACACCGATGTGGGCAGCTGCGGGATGGATGCCTCGTCAGTTCGTGTGGAGATGCTTGTATAGCTGACGGCACCCGGGGTCTCATCACCGGCGTTGAGAGCCGAAATGAAGTTCGACCCTGCCCCGAGAAGAGGATGCTCGAGCTTCATCTGCCACATGGCCGGCACACACGACCCTGCCACGCAAAGCGTGTTGGCGAAGGCAGTGCCGTGGTAGGGCGCACCGAGGGCGACCATGTCATCGACCGAGTCACGTACGTCGGACCAGTACTTGATCGCTGCCCTGCCCACGAGCGCGCCCTGGGAGAACCCGAGGACGTCGACCTTCGATCCATAGTGATCAGTCATCGTTCGGACGGCGTGGACGGCGTACTCGGTGGAGGTCTGAATGTCGGTCAGAGCATGATCCGGAAGGGTTACCGTGCACGCGTTGATGCCCTCGTTGTTCAGTGCGGGAACGTAGTTCCAGTCCCATGCGCCAGGACCGTCCTGTGCGGTCCCGTGGATCAGCAGTACCGGCTCCCGCCCCGCAACCGGAGTCGGGGCATCGTGACACTGCAAGGCCGCCGCCATTGTCGCTTCCGGCACGTCCAGTGGAGGGTCACCTGTCTCGGCCGATGCGGAGATTCCCGGAAGTCCGATCAACAGCGCCGCTGCGACGGATATCCCGCTGAAGCGACGTAGTGTCATAGGTTTCACGATTCTCCACCTGTTTTCTGCGTAGGATGTGTCCTCGTTCGGGACAGCGGTATCCAGTGCTCTCTCTCGCGACGGCCCCTCAGCCGTCGCGATAATCCCAGCCAGAGTTCGGCCTACCAGGCCGCCATGTCACCTTCCAGCGGCACTGCCGATGCCATCGGCCGGCTCGGACGGAGCCGACTGCACATCATTGCGCCTGTATTCACAGCATGTAGCCTATTAAGGCATAACGGAGGCAAAGCGGACCCTTACGAGCGCCGTTGCCTCCCTTCTGATCTGCATGAATTGCCCTATCGGGCAGCCAGAACTCCCTGGCGAGAGCAACGTGAGCAAGCGGAACGTCACCGAGATCGCCCGGTACTACAGGTGATGTTCGAGAGATCGGCGTTTTCGCTGTTCGTAGTGGATGCGGCGGGCGAGGGCTTGGTGGGCGCGTCGCCACAGCGACGGGGCCACGACCACGGCCGGTGTGTGCGTGACGTGCCAGAGGGTCTGGTGGAGCAGGCGGCGGATCTCCTCGGCGGTGTACGGGATCAGTGCAGGACGCTGTCGAGCGGGAGCGGGAGCGGCAGGTGCAGCGGCGGCCACGTTATGGCGGGTCCGTGTCCCCGTCCTCTTCCTGCCGTCCGGCCTCGCTGTCCGGGGCGTGTGCTGCCGCTCTGCCTGCGGTGCGGGTGGAGGTGACGGACAGGAACGCGAACGCGGCCAGGGCGAGGGCCATGGGGCGGTGCCACGGTTCCCACTGCCGGACCTCGTACTGATCCAGGCCGCAGTCGGACTTCGCGGTCTCGAAGCAGTCCTCGACCCCCCACCGCATCCCCGCCACCCGCACGATCACGGCCAAGATGGTGCCTTGGTGGGCGTGGACGGCGAAGAGCGCCAGGTCGGTGGGGTCGGCGATCGAACGACGCACGAGCAGCAGGTGCTGCCAGCCGCTGTGGGCGGACCCGGCATCCGACGGCCAGGTGACCTCGGCCGGGGCCAAGTCGTAGTACCGCTCGCCCTTCGACCCCGCGCCGCACGAGCGGCGCTCGAACACCAGCGGGGTCCGGTCGGCGAATCCATCCAGGCGGATACTTCTGGCGCAGCGGTCATGTGTCGGACGGCTTCGGTTTCGCCCTCGCCTTGATCTCGGCAGCTCGGGCGAGGAGCTGGATGACCTTTCCGGAAGTATGCCTGAGGAGTCTGCGCGTTGGCTTGTCGAGCTTCAGATAATAGGCGATGCGATCCCTATCCGTAGGCATATTCGACAGCGTGGACTCGATCTCTCGGCGGCACTCCTCCACGATGTCTTCATTTCCGTAGGCATCCTGATCTGGATAGGGCATCGCTGCGAAAAGCTGATAGAAGGCGGTGCGGCCATTCTTTGAAATGAATGACATGGCCCGGTTTCTGTTGTCCCAATGCCTCACCTTATTGTACATCCGATAGGTTGCCCGGTCCTCCCTGGATAGGCTGTTCCATTCCATCAGGGCCGCGTCCGGGTCAACCTCGATCAGGGACTCGAGAATTATCGCCTCGTCCCGGAGGTCTCGCGAGTAATCGGTATCGGCGATGGCCAGTGGTCCGCTCTCCCCGGCTGTGGGCAGGCACGCAAGGAGATGGAGATCGGTGTAGCCTTTCTCTGGGTTGATTTTGGAGAAAAGGCCGGTGCACGAGTGCTTTTCCGAGGTGCATCTGTCTATGGAGTTGCACAGCGCGATCGGCCCGTTGATCGGGGATGTGGAGATACTCTCATGGCCGTCTATGAAGACGACCTTGTCAAGCATCGGGGACATGTAAATGACGTCGTATGCGTCGTTCTTCTCGTCCGGGGTGCACGACTCCAGTATCTGATTCGGCATGTCCAGATTGGATCCGTCTGCTTCGAGCGTAAGGGTGGGGGAGCTGTTGGGGCTATTGACGGCATTGCACGCGTTGACCAGTTGGAGTCCCTTTCCCTGTTCGCCCCATATATGCACCTTGAGTCCATTTGGAATGGCGACGAAGCCGTACTCGGGCCCTCCGTGACCGATGATGTAGATGGAATCCCCAGAAGCGCTCCCGTGGTCTTCTGCTCGTTCTCTCCCGATCCCGGCGTGGGCCGCCTCGGCGATGGTCATGCGCAGTACCTGCTCGCTCGCCCTCGGGCCTGTGTTTTTCTCATGGATCAGGCGTGTCGCCCCCTCTGGTGTAGGGAAATCCAGACAGTCGCCTCCATTGAACAGGACATCCCAGGCAGTGTGAAGCCACGAGGATGCAGAATCTGCTGATATGAACTCGGATCCCGTTGCCGCCTGGTGCAGAAGCTGGGAAGCGTAGTAGCCGCCGTTCATTCGATACTGCATCAATTCGGAATAGATCTCTGAGGAAAAAGATTCGAAGCCGTTGTCGCCGGGGCCTCTGTAGCGCTGCTGGGCGGCGAAATTTCCATAGCCACCGCCGGGGTCACCATGTTCCTGGGCGGCCTCGATTGCACGTCGAAAGAAATTCTCGAATTCTCCTGCGGTGGACGGTATCAGGGGCCAATTTTCCATGGATTCTCCTAGTTCCCGGCCGGGTGATGAACGCAGGGACATATCGCGCGTCTATCAGGTGGATTTTCCTCGCCGTGCGCGGTGGTGATCGTCGGGGCCCGGCCATGGAATTCCGGGCGTGTGGCCATTAGTTTACGAGGTTCGGTGTGCGGGAGTGATTCCCGAAAGGTCCGCCGATCGGGTGGAAGAGCTTGTCAGACATCCCATGCCGCAGCGGTGTCAAGCTGCGGTCGGGAGGGTTGCCTGGAGGATCAGGGCTGATTCAAAGTCAATGCCGGGAACCCTGGAAGCCGCCGACGGATACTTCTACTTCTGACTGCACCCTTCGCACCGGCCGGCGGCCCGCCGGCGACGGAGCGCCTCGACGCCGCCGGCTTCGACCTCACCGAGCCGCACCGCCTCGCCGACGTCGACACCCGGTCTCTCGGCCCCGCCGAATGGGCCACCGCAACAGCGGCACCGTCTACCACCGGCTCAGGACCAGGACGGAAGCACTCTGCACCGCCCCGCTGTGGGGTCTCAACGGCGCCCACCCCCGGCCCGTGCTGGACACCGGCAGCTTCCCCGCCTTCGCCCGGATCTGCCCGAACTGCACCGACCCCGCGTGGCTCGCCCACCAGGACAGCCGACCCTCACCCCTCACCCGCGGTCGCCGCGCACCGCCTGCTGCCCAACCCCTCCTGCCCGTTCCCTCCTGCCAGAAGGGCATGTTGCCGACCCCGCGTCCGAACGGTGCGTCAAGCGAGGTGGTCGTGCACTTGCCTCCTGCGGGGCGGTGGTCCGTCCCGAAGGAGGCGAGGCAGGTGGGTGGTCGGGGGGTTATTGGACTTTGGTGCCGGTCCAGCGGCCGGTGTTGTTGAGGTAGGCCAGGAGGTTGGTTTCGGGGGTGGTGGTGGAGGCGCCGGCGAGGACGGTGGGTGCTTTGCCCTTCATGGTGGTGGCGATGGTGCCGGTGATGGTGAAGGTACGGGTCTCGCCGGCGTTCATCGCGGTGGGCAGGGTCCACCAGGTGCCGTTCAGGGACGAGCCGAGGACGGGGATGGTGCGGGTGCCGTCGGTGCGGCCCGCGGTGGGGTTGTAGGTGACGCCCGTGGTGTTCAGGCCGGTGAACGCCGCGCCGACCTGGACTGCGGTGGCTTTGGCGGGGCCGGTGTTGGTGACGGTGACGGTGTAGGTGACGGTCTGTCCGCGGGTGAGGGTGCCGGTGGGGCCGGTGGCGGTGACCTTCAGGTCGGTCTTGTTGTCGGTCACCGTCAGGGTGAAGGTGCGTTCGGCGTAGGCGCCGCCGGTGTCGGTGGCGCGGGCGGTGAAGGTTGCGGCACCGGCCCTGCGGCGGGGTTGTTGGCGACGGTGGCGTTCAGGGTGATCTGCTGGTCCGTGGTCGCCGGGTTCGGGGTGGCGGTCACCGAGGTCGTGGTCGCGATCTTGTCGACGGTGAGGGTGAAGGCCTGGGTGACCGGGTCACCGACACCGTTGGTCGCGGTGATGGTGAGTGTGCTCGTGCCCGCGCCGGTGGGGGTGCCGGACAGCGTCGCGGTACCGTCGCCGTTGTCGGCGAACGACGCCCACGGCGGCAGACCGGACGCCTTCAGAGCCGGGCTGGGCGCGCCGGTGGCCGTGACGGTAAACGCTCCCGCAGTGCCGACGGTGAACGCCGAACTGCTGCTGTTGTTGTCGGCGCTGGAGATGGCGGCCGGCGTCAAGGTATAGCCGATGATGACCTCTTGACCCGTCGTTGCCGCGCTCGCAGAACCACCCGCGGGGACCAAGTTGGCACCCGCTGCGCCGCCTGCGGCGCCCGAATCGTTTCTTGACCCTCCGCCGCCCCCTCCCCCAGCACCGCCGTAACCGCCGACGGTGGCGACGGACCCGTCACCGCCTCTGCCACCGGTGACGACGCTGCCGGCTGCGCCGGTTTGGCCCGAGGGAGCCCCGTCTCCGGCAAGCGAGCCAGCGCCACCGGGGCCGCCAAGGCCGTCTCCCTGTGAGGTTCTGCCTCCACTGGCGCCTCTGGCGCCCAGCGTGGTGGAGCTTCCCCCACCGCCACTCAGTCCTCCGCCGAACCCTCCGTAGAAATGAATTCCACTGTAATGCACGCCGGTGGGCGCGTCAGAGGCCATTGCGATGCTGGTCCCGCCCGCAGCACCGGAGGCGTAGACACCTGTGCCGCCTGGACCGGCTGCACCGTGGTTGGCGCCGCCGCCAACGCCGCCGGTCTCTGACGGATTGCCGCCGCCACCACCGCCACCACCGGCAGCGACCACTATTCGTGGGTCGCCTGTGCCTCCGGTGATCGAGTTGGTGCATGCCGGATCGTTGATGCTGCAGCTCTGCACGGTGCTGGAGCCGCCTCCGCTTCCCGCGGCCCCGTTGTACACGCCGGGCCCGCCAGCCCCGCCGTTGTGGTCGACCTCGATGTAGAGCACCTGCTGCGGCTGTACGGCCAGGGTAGCGGCCACCGTGTCACCTGCTCCGCCACCGCCCCCGAGGACGTTGCCGGCAGCATGGCCACTCTCGCCGGCCGTGCCAGTGGCGGTGACGTTGACGGATCGGATGCCGGAAGGGACGGTGAAGGCCGCCTCGGCTCCGGTGTAGCTGTAGGTGCACAGGACCGAGATGGATCCGGATCCGTCGGTGGCCGGGGATGACTGGTAGGGGGCCGAGGTGTCGGCGTGTGCGGGCAGCGCAGTGAGCGCGATGAAGCTTGCCGCCGGCAGTACCACGCCGCCGAGGAGTGCAGCCGTGGAGCGCCGCCCTGCCGCGCGGAGCCTGCGACTCTTCGGCGGCGGGGCTGTTGTCTCCGGTGGGCGGGGGTGCGTGATTGCAGGTCCATCGGGGCCTCCCGAACAGGCTGGAGGCATCGCCCCGGCGGGAGCCCTTTACGGCACTGGCGACCATCCGCACGACGCCCAGCGTCAAAGAACTGGTAAGGACACCAGCGTCCCGGCCTGGGGGGTTTCTGCATCATGGCCTGCCGGGCTTCCGGCGGGGCTCGGGCCGGGGGCCGGGTGTCCGCCCGCCCGTTCGGGTGTGGCGGCCTGGTGCCGGTGGTGTCTGTCGGGTACGTGCGGTGATCACGGAAGTGGCTGCTGGGTGGCACCGGGCGGCTGGAGCAGCCTCGACGTCAACGCCTCGAGCATCGCGCTGACGGGCATGCCGAACAACACCAGCCACGCCAGCGCCGTCGGGACCGGTCATGGCAAGCTCTACCGCACCACCCGCACCACCCGCACCATCGACACCAACGGGACGTGGGCGTCGGTCAGCCCGCTGGCCGGCCCGAGCGACTCGACGGCCAGCAAGGTGACCCTGGCGGGTATGACCGACAGCACGAGCCGGTACCTCGTCACCGGCCCCCGCTGGCCACCACACCCAAGCAGAAGAAATTGAGAGGTTCACGGATCTGGCCAGGAACATGACACGGGGTCACTCTTGATGAACGGGTGTCAAATCCGGCCTCGTGGCGAAGCGTGTGGCCGGCTCGGCGGTCATCCTGCGACCGCTTCGGGCGCCTGCCCGATCTCCTCGTCCTCACCAAAGGAGTTCCAGTGTCCGCAGACCTCTCGCCGTACCTCGAACGCGGCCGCCCCGTCGTTCAGGGATTGTTCCGCATCGTGGTCTCCGTCCTCTTCGCATGCCACGGTGCCGCGACCCTCTTCGGCGTCCTCGGAGGGGCGCACGGCAGGACGCCTGAGGTCGGGCAGTGGCCCGGCTGGTGGGCCGCCGTGATCCAGCTGGCCGCGGGAGCCCTGGTCCTGCTCGGACTGGTGGTCCGTCCCGCCGCGCTGCTCTGCTCGGGCTCGATGGCCTACGCCTACTTCAGTGTCCACCAGGAGCACGGCCTGTGGCCGATCCAGAACGGTGGCGAGCCCGCGGCGATGTTCTGCTGGGCCTTCCTGCTGATCGCGATCACCGGACCGGGCGGCCTGGCCCTCGGGCCGGCGGTCCGGCACCGGACTGCCGGCTCCGCCGCGGCCGCGGCCTGAGGCCACGGCCGGCCGAGAACGGGCGACGCAGGCGGGGTTGACATCGTGCCATCCGACACCGGCGGGTCCTGCGGGCCCGGTGCCACCCCGCCCTTCGGGGCACGGCGACGATGTGGGTACGGGATCATCTGGAAAGGCTGTTCACGGACAGCGACTTCGAGGAGTGGTATCCCGCTGACGGGCGTCGGGGTGGGCCGGCGGTCGCCGTGGTGTAGTGCCGCAGGACCTCGCCGGTTTCCGCGTCGGTGGTGGTGCTGTGCCGGTGAGCTAGACCGGTGCTGCGCAGCCGCCGGTGGCGTGGGTCGGCTGGGGTTCCTGGGACGAGCAAATCGGCGCCCGAACTCCCCGACCCGGCGAACGCGCAACCCTCCACTTGTCCCAAGCCGCCGCGCTTCTCGTCATCCGGCGCGTAGCGCCCAACCGCCTCGACAAACTACCTCTCATCCTCGAAGAGATCCGGCTCGGAGCTGAAACCCTCAAGCCCCTCCTACTATGTCCGCGCCGCTGCCAGGTCAGATTTCCAGCGGAAAGGCCGAAGCGGCTAATCAGCGAAATGAGCTGTACCAAGTCCCCGCAAGAGCGAATTTCCGAGCCAGGCAAAGTCGCTCATGAACCTGTGCACGCTCGTGCGTAGTCCGCCGATCCCCCTTCCATCGCGATCCGGGTGAACACCCTCAAGTGCAGGTCGACTACGAGGCGCGCTCGACTGCCTCCCGCACCGCGGGGCAGCGCAGGATCGTGGCGCGATAGAACGCACTCGGCGGTGTCGCGGCAAGTGCGACCATCACGACACCGCCGAGGGGCTCTGTCGCGCCAGGTCAGTATCCTGCGGCGACACGTCTCGCCCCGTCAGTGCCGGGGCAACCGGGCCGCCGTTGCCCAAAAGGACACCCGATGCCCCCAAAGGTCTGGCCTGATGGGCGCGAGTCGACCGCCCGACTCTCGCGAGCATAGGTCTTCAGCACCCCACACGAACGTTGATCATCGATTGCATATCCGTCTTAATGAATGGAGGGGCCATGGCCTCGGGCTACATTGTCTGCCACGGACGGGAGAGTTACCGCGGTGAGAAGTTCATAGCCCCGTGCGACTTGTATTTTTATGCAGAATCGGGGAGAGTGACCAAGCGGGGGAATGGGCTTGCCGTTCTGTCCACCGGAGGAATGCTGGCAGTCGGCTGCACCCAAGAAGTAAAAAAGGGTCAAGAAGCTACGGAAATCGGCCTCACCTCATTCAATGGAGATGAACTTGCTCAGCACCTCGCGGTAGCCACCAGCAGTCAGCTCCGTGGAAAGCTGTACATACTTGGCACCGACATTATCGAGAAAGCCTACAATAAGCACACCAAGGCAATAGTGGGAGTGAAGGGCATCGTCGAAGAGGACTATAAGCTGTCGAAGCTAGTCCAGAGAATCGTCGAAGAAGAAGAGGGAATTGAATCACTGCACTTGATCAACTGCAGGTTGGGGCGAAGGGGCGGTTCGACGCTGCCGCTCGGCAATGAGTCTCCCCATGACAGTGACCAGGATAAGGAACTCGACTGGGACGGCAGCAGCAAAAATTATACGTTCAAGGAGAATGACACCCGCCACGAGCCGTCACTCTGGAATTTTCATCAAACATTGGGAAAGCGTGCATTCAGCGCCCTAGGAGCAGATGAATTCGAGAATCTGCCCAGCGGAACGAAGGCTCCGCTAGACGGATTCGGCGGGAGGAGGCACGACCTCGTAACGGTCCATTCCAAATTTTTCGAAGCGGTCGAGAATCCCATTCAATGGACCACGCCCAAAAAAGCCTGGCAAATGATTCCCCGCGTCATCTGGGATCCCGACGTTCCCATGCCCGCAACGCTCGCTGACTCACTGCCATCCCAGGATTGGCGCGATGCATTCTGGTACTATCTAAACGGAAGTATCGGACGGAACATCCCGAACTCCGGGGTGGCGAAAGCAAATCTCCATCTCTGGACCATCATCGGAAAGTGGCTCTCGCCGGACAATGTATTCCACCTGCGAGGTGATGACGGAAGGGAATACGAAGCGGATGGTGTGCTCGACTCGGAGATCTTCACCTTCGCGAGCGGGCACAGCGGCTACACGCCAACCGTCGACCAGGTTCTTTTGGAACACGCCATGCAATGCAGTGGCAATGTAGGCTACCTCTGGACGGCCATCGACAAATCAGCCGCGAGGAATTCGGCCGATTTCCTCAGGCAACTGACGTCCCTTCCGGAGGGCTACGCGCAGTGGATTTTCAGCTGGGTCGAGGCCTGGGCGGGAAACCATCCAGCCGCAGCCGCAGCCGCAGGTGACGGGGACCGGATGGAAGCCGACGGGGAACCGCTCAGGCCGATTATTTTGGACGATGTGCTGGGGCGGCCAGATTTTGACTGGGCAGCGCTCGATGCCACCCTCGCGGATTGTTTCAACAATGCCAGCGAGCAGCTTGTGTCCGCCATGGAAGCTCTGAGAAGCAGCCTTTCGGGTGACACGCAGGCGGCATGGGATTCCTTCGCCGAAACTCGAGAGGAACTCCGCCGGCAGTGGATGGAAGAACAAGCCGGAAGCAACGGCTGAAACGGCAATTGACCGGCGCGGCGATGGAATAGAAGTAATCACGCGATACGTGAGATCACCGTCGGTCGGCGAGGCCCTTGTCCGACATTCGTCTTCGTCTCATCCCCCACGCAGGAATGCATGCAGATGTTACAGTTCTGACGTTGTGGACTTGCCGGCCGATCTTCTGCCATGGGCCTGGCTTCATGTCAAGCCGCCGCACAACCGACCCCTGGCAGCCACACCCACCGGTCCGGGTCCATGGCCGCCGCTGCACTGCTCCCGCTTCGTAGGTGGTTCGGCGAAGCCGCTCCGACTCATCTGTGACCGCGCGGCACGTGTTGTGGCGCAGGGGGTGAATACCGCAGGGCACCGGTGTGGCAAACTCCTGGTGGGGCACAGACCCCCGTCCGCGGCTCTGAGACCGCGTTTTGAGATCTCTGTGGATCAGGCTCCGAAGGGTCCTCTACGCTCGGCGGATGGGTCGTGTCCCTTGACGTGGTGTAGTGGTCTTGCGCCAACAGTCATGAAGTGGAGGGGAGTTCCTCGATCAACTCGATTCCGTCCGCCGAAAGCAGTGACTCCATGAGGCGGAGTAAGTCAGACTGGGATAAGGCCATCGCGTACCTCCCGAGTGAACTCGCCTTTCTGCTCAGAGAGTTGCGCGATGGCTGCCCCATGGCCAGGGGTTACTCCAAGATCCCTGCTGCGCCACTCCATGGGACGCCATCCAGCGGCCGGCACGCCGGACCGTAATCCTGCTGATCGGGTGGCCGTCAATGGTAGACACGGCATCACCCTCCCGAGCCGCAGCTGAAAGAGCTCACTTCTCGGTCATGCAATGCCATGCCCCGCGGGCGAAGCGCTCGTAGACGGTCTGCCAGGGGCCGTAATGCTCGTGCAGGTGACGCCACGACGCACCGTCCGCAGCCGCCACAGCATACCGTTGACCACCTGCCGATGGTCACGTCAGGGACAGCCACGCCCGTCCACCTGTGGCAACAGAGGGGCTATCCGCTCCCACGCCGCGTCCGTCAGCTCATCTCGACCTGCCACAAGATCAATTATCAGACAGGCTCTGTCTCCGCTGGCTGGCAGCGGCCGAAAGGGCTTCAATCACTGCGGATTCGAAGATGCAGTGGGATTTATTTCACCATCGGGCGAACTGTCGGGCATGTGACTGCTCCTTTCGTTTTCCCTGTTGGTTTGTTTTCCTGCTCATGGATTTTTTAGTGATGGTTCGAGGTGCGAGTAGGGCCGGTAGTGCATGGTGAGTGTGAGCCGCCCCACAGGGCCTGCTCGGAGCCTGGCCTACAGTGATGGTCCAATCGCTTTCCGGAGTCGTCCAGAGGCGGATCGGCTGAAAGCTGGCCGGCCTGCGGGTAAGGCCAGATTTCAGACTCCCTATTGCTCCCGACATCCTGCGGCCTGCCGGCCGCGGGTTATGTGAACGGAGAACTCCGATGCACTTCAGTGGGAAATCGATGCAACCGGCCGGCGGCCGGGACAGTTCCGAGGGAGCGGTCCGGGACGGCAGTCCTCCTGGCGGGTCGGCACAAAGATGGTATTCCCGTCACGGCCGCAGATCCCGTACCTCGGTGGCCGTTATCAGTGTCGTTGCCCTCGCGTGTGGGGCCCTCTCCGTGCTTCCTTCGGCCGCCATGGCCCAGGACGCCTCCGCGGGCTCGTCGGCGGGCACCGAGGCCGCCCCGGGGGTCCCCGCCGAGGGCCTGATCGTCGGTTACAAGTCCAACACCGCCGAGGCCGGGTCCGACGCAGCCGCCAAGACCGACGCCACCGCAAAGGGCAGGGCGGCCGGCAAGAGCGTGGACTTCCAGCACCGTTTCGCAGACGGGGCCGCCCTCGTCGGCCTCGGCAAGGGCCTCACCAGCGCCGATGTCGCCGATGTCGTCGCCAAGTACAAGGCCGACCCGCGGGTCGCCTACGTGGAGCCTGACCGCCGCTTCACACCGCAGGCCGTCCCCACCGACCCCTCCTACAACCTGCAGTGGGACCTGTTCGAGAGCACCGGCGGCATCAACGCGCCCACCGCCTGGAACACCGGCGCCGGCGCCGGCGTTACCGTCGCCGTCATCGACACCGGCTACACCGCCACCACCGCCACCCACCCGGACCTCGCCGCTAACATCCTTCCCGGTTACGACTTCATCTCCGACACCACCGTTGCGGGAGACGGCAACGGCCGCGACGCCGACGCCCACGACCCGGGCGACTGGGTCACCGCCGGCCAGTGCGGCACGGGCAAGCCCGCTGAGAACTCGTCCTGGCACGGCACGCATATAGCCGGCACCATCGCCGCAGCCGCCAACAACGGCACGGGTATCGCAGGCGTCGCCTACGGCGCCAAGATCCTCCCCGTGCGGGTGCTCGGCAAGTGCGGCGGCATGACGTCCGACATCGCCGACGGCATCATCTGGGCCTCCGGCGGCACCGTCTCCGGCGCGCCCGCCAACCCCAACCCCGCCAATATCATCGAACTGAGCCTCTCCAGCGGCGGTGCCTGCGACACGACCACGCAGAACGCCATCAATGCCGCCCGCAGCCGCGGCGCCACGGTCGTCACCGCAGCCGGCAACGAAAACCAGAACGCGGCGAACTCCTCACCTGGCAACTGCTCCGGCGTTATCAACGTCGCCGCTACCGACCGCGGCGGAGCCAGAGCCTACTACTCCAACTACGGAGCCGTGGTCGACGTCGCCGCCCCCGGCGGCGACATCCGCAGCAGCAACAGCAACGGGATCTTCTCCACGCTGAACGCCGGCACCACGGCACCCGGCGCCTCGAACTACGGCTACTACCAGGGCACCAGCAATGCCTCCGCGCACGTCGCCGGCGTCGCCGCCCTGCTCAAATCGGCGAACCCCAGCCTCACCCCCGACCAGATCGAAGCGGCCATCAAAGCCAGTGCCCGGGCATTCCCCGCCACCTGCAGCCAATGCGGCACAGGCATCGCCGACGCCACCAAAGCACTCGCCGCCAGCGCCCCGGGCCAGCTTCCCACCGTCAATGAAACCGAATCGAACAACAGCATAGCTACGGCAAACAGTGTGGCATCCCCCTCGAAGATCGCCGGCACCATGAACTCCAGCGACACCCTCGACTACTACAAGGTGTCCCTCCCCGCAGGAAAGACCCTGACCGCCACCATGACCCCCAACTCGACTGCCGACTTCGACCTCTACCTGAAAAACAGCAGCGGGACCCTGCTGGCGTCCAGCGAGAAGGCGACCGGCCAGACGGACAGTGTCACCTACACGAACAACGGATCAGCCAATGTAACGCTCTACGTAGACGTCACCTACTACACTGGAACCGGCGCCTACACAGGACAAATGACCTGGTAGAACAACAAAGCCACAACCCGGAAAGAACCGAAACGATCCCGTAAAAAAACTCCGGCCAGACCACCGGCTGCCACCGCACCAACCCAAGCTCCGTCAGAGTGAACGACCTCCCAGATCGCTCACCCGACGGAGCTTCAACCTGTACCCACCCATCACCGGCCACCACTGAACATAAACCCGGCATCTCCGCACACGACGGCCCCATCGACCCGGCCGGGACCGGCTGACCCGGGGAGTGGGTGCCCGGAGCCCGTCCTGTCATCCGAAGGCGAGACGGCCACCGGCTGATTCTTCGAGAACGACCAAGCTCTTGAAGGGCAGGACGACCTGGCGCTCGCGGGACAGCGCGGGCACCAGGTCGTTCGTCGCGTCCGCCGGTGGTGCGGAGAAGTCGAGTCGAGTTCGTCGGTGAGCAGAGCCTCGACCGCGCCGGGCCGTACCGGTCGGCATCCGGCACGGTCGGGTCCACTGCTGCGACGGAACGCTACCGGCCGGAGGCCTCCGCAGTGGTGAACAGGTCCTGCAGGGTCTGGGTCGCCAGGTTGAGCAGCCAGGCGTGGGCGGGGTCGTCGTCGTAACGCTTGTGCCAGAGCAGATAGAGGGGTACGGGCGGCAGGTCGAACGGCAGCGGCAGGGTGGTCAGGCCCAGCTGCTCTCGGGCGGAGCGGGTGACCGCGTCGGGGAGGGTGACCACGACGTCGGCGTCACGGGCGAGTTGCAGGGCGGTGTCCGTCGCGGGGGCGGAGACGGTGACACGGCGCTCGTGGCCGAGGGCGGCGACGACATCGTCGACCCGGTCGCGCAGGCTTCCACGGCGGGAGACGGTCACGTGGTCGGCCGCCGTGTACCGCTCGACGGTCACCGGTCCTTCGGTGAGCGGATGGCCCGCCCGGACGGCGAGGATGATCCTGTCCTGGCCGATGAGGCGGTGATGGATGTCGGGCTGAGGCGACGGTCCTGCGCTGGAGGCGACATCGACCTCACCGCGACGCAGCTCGGGGGTGTCGTGGCCGGGCTCGACCGTCAGACGTATCTTCACCCCCGGGGCCTGGCGGTGCACCGCGGCGACGAGGGCGGTTCCGCAGGCGGTGGTGAGGGCGTCGTGCAGGCGGACGGTGAACACCCGCTCCAGGCCCTCCAGGTCGAGATCCGTACGGGCGGACAGCAACTGGTGAGCCTGCTGCACCAGGGCATGGACCTCGGTGCGCATGGTCAGTGCGCGGGGCGTGGGCGTCATATGGCGTCCGGTGCGGACCAGGATCTGGTCGCCGGTGGCTCTGCGGATACGGCCCAGCGAGCGGCTCATCGCCGGCGCGGTGACGTGAAGCCGGTCCGCGGCTCCGGCCACGCTGCCCTCTTCCAACAGCGCGTCCAGGGCGGTGAGCAGATTCAAATCCAATTGCATGACAGTAACTATAGAAGTAGAGATCATGCGATGGCTGTTGGCAGTTGAGGTTACCGGCTTGGCGACGCGGGGCCGCGAGTACCCACCACCGGCCTGCTCCCGCCGAATTCCGTCGCCGCCGCCGAAGCGGCCGTCGCCCGGCCGGAGGAGGCCGCGCCGCCGACCTGTGGTGAGCGTAGGAGGGCGAGTTCACGGGCGGCCCCGCTCGGGGCGGGCCGCAGCACCAGGGCGGAGCGCCGCCCGTTCCCAGCAGGTCAGCCCACGTGACCTGGAGTCAGGCGGTCTCCTGGTCGGCAGCAAGTGTCCATCCCCTCGTTTCGTGAAGTCCTCTCTGTGCGGTCTCGTCCTGGTGGACGGCGGTTGTCGGCACTGTCGGATGATGCGTTCGAACTCGGTCGGTGGGAGTCCGTCGGCTCGGGTGTGCCTGCGCCTGGTGTTGCCGAAGTCGGCGATCCAGGTGGCGATCTTGATGCGGGCCGCGGTGCGCGTGGCGAACCGGTGCCGGCGGACGTGCTCGACCTTGAGCAGTGAGATGGAGGCCTGCGCGGCGGCGTTGTCGAAGCACGAGCCGACCCGAGAGAAGTCGGAACGGTTCACTGCCTCTCACTGTGCACTATCGGGCCTTGTCGAAATGCTGCGACCGAACTTCGATGGCCCTAGGTTCGGCGACGACTATGAGGCTGTTCGATGTCGAGTATTTATCTGAGTGCCCAGGCATGGCTGGAGTCATCCGATGCGGAGGAGGTGCTGCTTCCGGAAGGGAAAAGGGTGGTGTTCCACGCCCGAGCGGGGACCTTCCTCGCCGAAGACGCAGGCATGAGGGTCCTGCAGATCCAACCCGAGACCGGATATGATGAGTTCTCGCGTGATCCTGGCGGTGCGCCGGTCTTCATCCCGAACTACACTTTCAGTGGCATGACGGACCTGGAAATTTCCGTGGAGTCCGTCGTGGCGCAGGACGGCGGCAGTGCATACCCGATCCTCTGGCTGAGCACCAGCGGTTTTTCAGATACGCGATTCTGCGAGTCGCCCGAGAACTGCCGGGATGGATCCCGCCACTCCTGCGGCGGGATCCTCGACCCGGACAGTAGCATCGGCGTGCAGCTCAGTCACTACGACGTTCTGCACATAGTCGCCTGTCGAGCGCCGAGCGAAGGCGTACACGGCACAACCTATGATGTGCCGACGGATACCGATCCTCAAGTCCTTCTCTCCGCAGCGGATGCGAAGCGAATGATGCGCAGACTGATCAATGAGGATTCCGACGAGGCGTATCGGTACTGGCAGGGAATCGGCGAGCAGACCCGGGCGTTCATCCTCGGAAGCAGCAAGGCCATCGAGAATTGGTGGGAGTTGCGCTGCGCCACAAGCGTCCTCATGTCCAAGGGGCCGAAGACATTCTACAAGTACTGCAAGTCCCAGGATCCCGCCGTACGGAAGAATATCTTGAAGGATGAGCACTTGAGATCCGCTTACCTGTTGGGTCGGAGAAGGGCGCAGAATTAATTGATCGGGTGCTGGTGGACGTGCTCGACCTCGAGCGGCGAGTCGGCGCCTCGGCCGGCCGGTGTTGACTTCCCGGAGGATGCGTTCCACCGGTCGGTCCGTCGGCGACCGCGGGAGGAGGAACGCGATGATCGGCGGCCACCAGCGGAACGGGCCGGGGAGACGCGGGCGAGGGGGCCGTTGCGGTCCGTTCACTGCGGGTCGTCGACGATGTCCCGTCGGTTCTCGGCGTCCACGTCGTCGACGGCGATCACCCGCCGCACCAGCGCTCGGATCCGTTCGGCGAACTCCTCGCGGCGGACGCCGAGCTCCTCACGGCCCGCATCGACGAGGTCCAGCTGCCGTGCGAGCCTCAGTGCCCCCGCGAACAGCTCCCGGGACAGCGACTCGGGCCCGTGCAGCCGGGCCTGCAGCAGCATCTGCTGGCCGACCCCGCCGCATTCGTCGAGGAATTCCTTCTCGACGACGGGCGTGCGCGGGTTGCGGGCGGCGAGCCGTTCCGCGACGACCAGCTGGGCGTCGACGAATGACCGGAGCACGCGGTGGGCCATGAGGAACGGCGCCCGGCGGAGCACGTCGGGCCCGGTGCCCGGTCCGAGCCGGGCGAGCTCGGTGTCCAGGCCTGCGCGGTGGGTCGCGAGGTCGGGCAGGAAGAACTCGCCGCCGAGCAGCTCCCGCAGTTCGGCCAGCTCCGTCTCGCGTTCCTCGTCCGGGACGAGCACGAGCAGCTCGGCGAGGGCTCGGTCGACGAAGTGGTGCACGGCGGAGTTGCGGTAGAAGGCGGCGACGAGGTGATGGCCGGGTTCGATGGCGTACACGGGTTCCGTTCCACCGGAGTAGGTGGTGACGACGTTCTCCGCGGTGAGCGCCGCGAGCACGCCCCGCATCCCGGCCGGGGTGCGCAGGGACTCGTCCGAGTGGGGCAGCGCGCGTTCGTCGAGGTGGTCGAGGACGGGCGCGAGCACGCGTTGCACCTGTCCCAGTGTCAGCGCCCGGTCGCGGACGCCCAGCAGTACGAGCGCGACGAGTGCGGTGGCCGTGACGGGTGTGACCCGGTTGATCCCGGCTGCGACCTCGGCCGCCACCCGCCGTAGTGCCGCACGCCGGTCCGGGCCGGTGGCCAACGCGTCCCGCAGCGAGATCGGCTCGGCGAACCGGACGTGCGCGACGCCGATCTGGCGCAGCTGCGCGGCCGCGTACCGGGCCAGCCAGGCGATGCCCTCGCCCTTCTTCGCCGCGCCGGACTGCTCGGCGGCCATCGCGGCGACCTCGCGCAGCTGGTCGTAGGTGATCGACACCGGGACCAGATGGACGTCGGCGACGTGTTCGCGTTCGAGGGCGTCGGCGACGTTGGCGAGCAGCCCGTAGTGCGGGGCGCGCAGCTTCCCGGTGCGCGACCGGCCGCCTTCCATGTACCACTCGAGGTTGAACCTTCTGGCCAGCAGAAACGCGAAGTACTCGCGGACGGCGAGCTTGTAGACCTCGTCGTCGCCGAACACGCGCCGGATGAAGACGATGCCTGCGCGCCGCGCCACCGGGCCGACCGGCCAGAACCTCAGGTTCTCCCCGCTGAGGACGTGGTTGCGGGGGAAGTCGCGCTCGGTGAGGACGTCGGCGAGCAGCATCGGGTCGGCGTAGGAGCGGTGGCTGGGCAGGAACACCAGCGCCCCGGACTTGTTCAGCTCCCGCAGCCGCTCGATGCCGGACTCGTCCACCTGGACGTCCCAGGCCCGTGCGTGAAGCGGGCGCAGGACGCCCGCGAGCAGGTCGGTGGCCATCGGGCTCAGCGAGGCCACCAGTCCGCGCAGATCGCGGCCGATGCGGGAGGCGACCTCGTGTTCGGAGAGGTCGAGCCGCTGCGCGAGCGCCGCCACCTCGCGTCTGAACGCCGGATCGGCCTCGATGGACTCGACGATCCGGGTCGGCACCTTGTACCGGGCGCCGACGACGGCTCGTACGGCCCGGCGCAGCGCGAGGTGGGCCTGGGAGGAGATGAAGCGGCCGAGGTCGTCGCCGTCGGGCAGGCGGTCGCGCAGCTCGGCCACGGTCGCGGGCTCCGATACGACGACCTGGGCCCGGTCCGGTTCGCGGCGTGCGATCCGTGCCTGTTCGATCGGCGGGGGGCGGCGGGGGTCGCGGAGTGCCAGCGCGTCGCTCCAGCGTGCCCGGCGCACGCCGTTGCGCTCGCGTGGCAGCCATGCCACCTTCACCGCCGTCAGGGTCGTGTCGGCCGCGGTGCCGGCGCGCACGATGTCGTCGAGCGCGCGTGCGAGGTCGTCCCCGTGCAGGGGGAAGGTCCGGGCGGTGCCCAGCCCGTGCTCGGCCGCCCAGCGGTGTACGAGCGCGCGCTCGGTGTCGCTGTCGGCTTCCACGAGCAGCAGCGTCCGTTCCGCGGGTTCCTGCGTCGAGAACGCCATCGGACCCCTTCCGTATCCCTCCATGCTGTCCCAGACGGCGCCCGCGGTCATCTCCGGTCTCCGGCGAGGGCAGCGCCTGCCGACGCACCTCCGAGCGGAGGTGCCCGGAGGAGACAGGTTTTCCATTCCGAGCCACTGAATGAAGCGTATTTCAGGAGCGAACGCACATCGCCGCATCATCGGGATCCATGAGCCCTACATATTCGTCGGTCGGTCCGCTGCGTCGGTGACCGTTCCCACATGCGCGTCAGCCCCGGACGCCATCGCGCGACCGCTGCCGCCGGTGGACGGAACCATGCCGCCCGGGCGGGTCGGTCGGCACCGGGCCGAGCCCCGCCCGCGACGGTGTGGACGGCGATGAGCGGCCGTCGCTGCCACCGGACACCGGCCCCTGCAGCGGGTCTGCTTGTGGCGAACATCGGATTTTGTCACTGTGGGGCGATGACGGACCATCATGGACCGGCGGGGCCCGCCGTGTGCGCCGGCCCCTGCTGCGACCGGCGGCTGCCGAGCCGGGCCCGTACCGGCAGGCCGGGCCTGTACTGCGGACAGGCCTGCCGTCAGGCCGCCCTGCGCCGACGCCGCCTCGCCGAACAGGCCCCCCACCTGCGGGACCAGGCCCAGGAGCTGCTGCGCGGCATCGACCTGCCGCTCGCCGATTCCGGGCGGGAACGGCTGGCGGCGATGGACGGCGAACAACTCGTCCTGGCCGTCCGGCAGGCCCGGACCGTCCACAAGTACCTGGCGGCTCTGCGCGAAACGCTCGGCCTGCCGCCCCACCGGATGGGCCTCCGGACGGACTACAACGGTGAAACGCCAGGCCGCAACCCTCGTCCGGCCAGGCGCGGGCCGCATCCCGGCCCCGGCCAGCAACCCGTGCCCACCGAACTCATCAACCTGTTCCTCGAACCGCCGCCTCCGGCCCGATAACTGCCGCCAGGTGACAGCCGCACGGTGCGGTGCGGAGTCACATCCGGCGGTGCAGATCCGCCCCGGCCGATCGGCGAACACCCGGGCGACGTGGAGCACGCGCACCCCGGACGGCGGCCGGAGTCGCGGAGCGCAGCCGATTCGACGGCGACCGGTACGCTCCGGTCGCCGCACCTGGGGCTCGTCACGATGGGCGGCGCAACCCAAGTTCTGACGTGATGTCATATACCGTCCGTGTCCGCGATACCGGCGATCCAGGATTCCCCGTGCCGCATCGTCGGCCGAGGAAGGGAAGCGACCCTCTGCGCGCCGCGGGACTGCCGCGCGCCGTCCACGGCCGCGCGCCGGACACAGCACCGTGTGGACGACCTGCGTGCTGCAGGCGACCGGCCCTGGTGACGAGGTCCTGCGCCGGATCGCGCTGCCACGCGCGCCGGGCGCCTTGCTGACGGCGTTCCTGCCGGTGGCCGACGGATTCCTGCTCGTCTGGGAGCCGGGCACCGGGCGGCACTTCGCACAGGTGGAACAGGTCGGCGACTTTGATGCACGGAAGCTGCCGCAGTTACCCGATCGGGACTCCCGTTCGACCGACAGCCCTCAAGATCGGAACGGCAACGTCTTTGAGATCAGACTCGTTGTCGTCAATCTCCAGCCGTGTTCCGTTGGTCCTTGAGAAACAGATCTGTCTCCGGTGCCCGGGTGGACCCACTTTGTCCGAAACGTTCAAGGAAGTAGTCAGTGCCCACTGCGCAGCAGGTGGCCACTATGAGGATTATTCCCACGATCACAGCGTCCATGGACACATGATGTAAGAATTTGATCTGATCATGGATCCCCCGATCGGTGGTCGAAGGGGTGGAAAACACTCGTTCAACAGCGGAGTTCCCTACAAGAGACCGGACGCCCTAGGTGGCATGGGCTCCATGGAAACAAGCTTCATCCCTCCTCCCGGCCGATCGGAGGAGGCCTGAAACGGCGTAACGAATGTGTACTGGGTACTGGCAGTACTCGTAAACCGTAGAGGCGAGGATGAAGATCATGAAATCCGCAGCACTGATTCTTGCTAGGCTGCGCCGCGTTGCTCACCGGGTCAGCTGCATGAGTGACAGTGCGATGCACGGAAGGTCCCGTCGTGGATTTGCCGGTCCGTCGGTATCTGGTGCACTGGCGGCACAGGGACTGAGGCTTCGCGGGGCAGATCACATGTAGGAGGTATTCGCATTCGGCGTAGGGTCGAGGTCGGACTGGGCTTTTTTGCCCCTGATTCCGTGGCTCATGTTGCGGGCGATGACCAGCTTGATGCCACGCTTCCACAGCAGTCGACGGTACGTACCGGTGGTTTGTTGGACCCGCAAGTAGAGATCGATGGCTGGTCCGCTGGCCAACGGGGGCGGGGGCCTGGAGTTCGGGCGGAGAGGACGTGTTGGACCAGGTGTGCCAGTAGCGTTGCAGGGTGTGCCAGGGGTTGAGCCAGGCGCAGACCGCGCGGATGGGCCTGATCTCGTTGCTGCGATGGGGACTTGTCCGCGGACCAGGCGTCCCGACAGAAAGAGAACGCGCAGTTCACGAGGGTCTGGTGGCGGCGGATCGCGATATCTGGGCGAACCTGGAAATCAGCCCGGGCGAGTTCGTCCTTGATCTGCTTGTAGCTCTGCCCGATCCGGCGCCGCGGGCCGTGGAGGCGAAGGAGTTTTCGGTCAGTCGGAGTGCTCGTGCGGGCTGTCGGCGGCGCACCAGGCCCTGGTGTGCCCGTCACGGAAGGTGCGGATAGCCGCCGTCCGGTCACCCGGATTCTCGGGATCCGTCCAGCTCAGGGCGCGGGCCGCTTCGACCGGGTGTGCGCGTCCATGCCGCGGGTCCAGGTGCCAGGCGGGGCTTGAGGGGGCGTCAGCGCTTGCCGGTAGCCGCGCCGCGTTCGACCGGTTATCGGATGTTTGTAGGTCAGGCCGGATGGTGCGGGTCGAGCTGGTCGAGGATCTGTTGGAAAGGGCGACGCAGGGCGACCGCGGCAGGGCGGGAATCGACGCGGACGTATGCGGCGATGAGGTCGCGAGCGCTGGATAGGGCGGGCTCTGGCTCGCCCGTACCCAGTGCGCCGGTGATCACCTGGGTAGTGGAGGCGGCCAGCGCAGGCAGGTACCGTCGAGCGTCGGCGAGGACGGGAACGAGGTCTTTCCTGCCGGTGAAGGCTGCCGCCTCAGCGGCAAGGGTCGTCAGGTGAGGTGCGAGTCTTCCTGCAGCTTTGATCCCGTGGGCCAGTCGTTCCACCGCGTCGCGGTGCCTTCGCCGCAAGGGATTGAACCGTATGGTGCGTTCGGCCTCGTTGGCACGTACGGCGCAGTTATGAATCGCATCGGTGTGGCCGGTGACGGCGGCGACGTTGGCGCGGGCTGTGATGGGGTCGGTGCCGAGGACGGCAACGGTCCCGGTCAGACCCTGGACCAGGTGCATACGTGATTCGTGGGACAGCGATGTGAGAGTACGGCGCGGGTCGGGGGGCCACAGCAGGGGCGAGACCAGGATGGTGACGGCTGCTCCCGCTCCGGTCTCCCAGAGACGGTGGACCGCGTAGCCGTCGGGGGAGGTGCTGGCGAAGACCAGCAGGGAGGAGACTGCGACCTGGACGTTCAGCGGGCCGCCGGCGCGGAGGACCATCCCGGTTCCCAGGCCCAACGCTACGACGAGAGCGAGTGCGATGGTGGAGGGGTGCAGGACGTTGAGGACGATGATGCCGATCGCGACACCCGCGATAACACCCAGCACACGTTGAAGGGCGGTCGCCAACGCGGTGACCGGGTCGCCGCGCAGGGCGACGAGTGGTACGACGGCCGCATAGACCGGCGGCTGGTCCGCTCCCAGCCACTCGGCTACCTGCCAAGCCACGGCAGAGGTCACCACGATCCGTGCGGCGGTCGGTCCCTCGGTGCGCAGGATGTCTCCAGCGCGACTACCCATCGATCTGCCCTGACCGCGCACGCGTTCCCGGCTGTTCGCAGTGAGCAGGACCTGGTGCCGGTCCAAGTGTCCCGGACCTGAGGGTTGGGAGGATTGGACCGTCAGCGATCGGACGCTTCAGGACCTGTCGTGACGCAAGCCGTCGTCCTTCGGGCCGGGACAGAGTCTCCCGCCACGGCGGTCCCAGCCCAGGCTGGGCCCGCCGCACCATCCCGGACAGCGTCGCACGCGACTGGTGCACCCTGGCTCCCTGCCTCGACCGTGGTCAACAGGCACAGGGTGACCGCCGAACGCACAGCCACCCTTGATTGCGCCGAAGGTGGCATGTCGCAGACCAAGTCACGGGGAGTAGAAGGCACCACGTCATCGGAGAACATCGAATCGCCGCTGCAAGTGCCCCCCTCTGGCCGAGGCTGGGTCCTACCTCGCGGGCCTGTACGCCGAGTGCGCCGGCGACAGTCAGTGACAGCAGTGGCCGGGGGCCGGGCGGATGATGTGGAGCGCCGCGAGGGGAGCGTCTCCAGCGTCGGCGGTGCCTGCTCCTGCGCTGCCCAAGCAATGTCGGCGAACCAAGTGCTGGTTCGCGCAGGAGGCGGGCTCCCGCCCGCCCTGACGTGGGCTGATGGCGGTTCGAGATGCCGGAGGGGGTCTGTTCCCGCAAGAAGAGCACGGCGGCCCCGCTCTGGCGTACCTAGCGTAATTGAGGAATCGTCAGGTAGCAGGGCGGGGATTTTTCCGGTCTGACCAGGGAGGTCAGGCCGAAGGGTTCGGGAGCGTCACTTGTCGGAATTCAAGTATTTGACTCCGGTCATCTTGAAGTCCTTCGGGTCGAGTATTAGGAGATACTGAATCTTAGACCAGGAGTGCACGCTTTCATGGTAGTTCATAGAATGATAGGCCGCGCCATATCCATTCGCCTCTGCGTATTTGCTCAGGCCTGACTGGTCGAATACATTCTGCTCAATGAATGGGGGTGTGTGTCTCTGGCCGCCGGTCAGGCTGAGCGTTTCATCCTTATTGTAGTCTGGATTTACTGTCCGCCTCACGGAGGAGGGTGCCTCGTCATTCAGGGTCGGCATCCCCATTCCACCGTTGATCTTCATGGTGTTATAGGTTCGCGTCGCTTCTGGCTTTCCGCTGGCATGTGCATAGGAGTGTCCCCATACTTTCAGGACGGGCTTTTTGCCTATGTACCTTCCCTCGATAATTGCTTTCCCGGTGCCGCGTGACGTCTGGGCGTAGCCAAGGGCTGCATCGTACATCGGGGTGAAGTATGCCCCCTCTCCCATGGCAACCCGGGTGGCCTTTTTCATCCCGGTTCGGCTGATTTCTTGTGCGTTACTCGCGCTCGTTCCGTGGAAAATTTTCCGCTGTGCAAAATTGAATCGGGTGGCATATTTGGTCTGCTCCAGGGTGGCGTCACCCGTGGTCATGTCGTACTTGACTCGGCCGTTTTTGCCCATCTTGAATTCTGGCATGTCACTGAGGTCGCCCGGAGCGTTGGCGCTTGCGGCCGCCCTGTCCAGTGCGTCGACTCTGCCCTTGACGCTTCCTCCGCCCGTGAAGGCCTTGAGTTGGTGTGCCTCGGCGAACAGGTAGGAGAGAGCGATGTGGCCGCTGGGGTCTACGTAGTTGATGGGGTCGGCGTCGAAGGCGTTGTAGCGGTTGTGGAGTTGGTAGGTGTCTTTGGTGGTCCAGTGGCCGTCGGTGGTGTAGGTGCGGGCGGGGGTGTATTGGGTGTTGTCCCAGGTGTTGGTGTATTCGCCGCCGAAGGTGTGGGGGTTGGTGTGGGCGCGGTCGGTGTGGGGGTTGGGGGTTTGGGGGGTGCCGTGGTGGTCGGTGGGGGTGCCGTAGTCGTCGTAGTAGTAGGTGTTGGTGGTGGTGGCCTGGTGGTTGACGAGGGTGGTGGTGTTGCCGCGGCGGTCGGTGGTGAGGTAGCCGGTGCCGGTGGTGTTGTCGGTGACGGGGGCGCCGTTGTGGGTGAGGGCGCGGTGTTCGCGGCCGCCGGGGGTGGTGAGGTAGGAGGCGGTGAGGCCGTCGGTGGTGTCGTTGGCGAGGGTGCCGGCGGGGGTGTAGTGGAAGGTGGTGGTCTGTTCGTTTCCGGGGGTTTTGGTGGTGGCGCTGCGGCGTGAGCCGTCGGCCCAGTAGGCGATGCTCACCTGGGCCTGTTCCGGGGTGCTGATGGCGAGGGTGGTGGGCTTGTTGTCGGGGTTGTACTCGATAGTTGTGTTGTGCCGGTCTTTCGTCATGTTGCCGGCTGCGTCCCATACCTGGTCGGTCGTCGTGTCGCCTGTGGTGACGGCGGTGCGGCGTCCGGCGTCGTCGATGGTGTGGGTGGTCTGGGTGGTGTTTCCGTCCTTGTCGGTGACGGTGGTGTGGGTGACGTCTCCGGAGGCGTTGATGGTGTAGGTGGTGTCCTTCACCGTGGGGGCCTGGTCGTTGGTGCCGTTGTGGAGGGTGGTGTGGGTGAGGCGGTCGTAGGCGTCGTAGGTGTGGGTGGTGTGGGTGGTGGTGTGGGGGCCGGGGGT
>NZ_JBEZIR010000042.1:0-66160 GCF_040651175.1 Kitasatospora sp. NPDC048540 | reverse complement strand
TGGCTGCTGGACCTGGCCGTGCGGGCGCTGGACGACGACGAGCACCTGGCCAAGCTCAAGGGCTGGGCCGCGGACTCCGGCGAGGGCCGCTGGACGGTCGAGGCCGCGATCGACCACGCGGTGCCGCTGCCGGCCATCACGGCCTCGCTGTTCGCCCGCTTCGCCTCCCGCCAGGACGACTCCCCGCAGATGAAGATGATCGCCGCGCTGCGCAACCAGTTCGGCGGCCACGCGGTCGAGTCCAAGTAGCCGTCGGCTCATCCCCGCAGAAGGCGAGCGCAGTACCCAGCCATGTATGTCGCGCACCTGTCGCTCGCCGACTTCCGCTCCTACGCCCGGGTCGAGGTTCCGCTCGACCCGGGCGTCACGGCGTTCGTGGGGCCCAACGGCCAGGGCAAGACCAACCTGGTGGAGGCCATCGGCTACGTGGCCACCCTGGGCAGCCACCGGGTCGCCACCGACGCCCCGCTGGTGCGCCTGGGCGCCGAGCGGGCGGTGGTGCGCACCAGCATCGTGCGCGACGCCCGGACCACCCTGGTCGAGCTGGAGCTGACCCCGGGCAAGGCCAACCGGGCCCGGATCAACCGCTCCGACAACGTCCGCCCGCGCGATGTGCTGGGCCTGCTGCGGACGGTCCTGTTCGCCCCCGAGGACCTGGCCCTGGTGAAGGGCGACCCGGGGGAGCGCCGGCGCTTCCTGGACGAGCTGCTGACCGCCCGGGCGCCCCGGCTGGCCGGGGTGCGGCAGGACTACGAGCGGGTGCTCAAGCAGCGCAACGCGCTGCTGAAGACCGCGGCGACGGCCCGCCGGGCGGGCGGCGGCAAGGCGGCCGACCTGTCCACCCTGGAGGTCTGGGACGGTCATCTGGCGCGTGCCGGTGCTGAGTTGACGGCCTTCCGGATCCACCTGGTGGCGGCCCTGCAGCCGCTGGTGGCGCAGGCGTACGGACAGCTCGCGCCCGGTGGCGGGGAGACCCTGCTGGAGTACCGCAGCTCCTTCGAGGGCGAGCTGCCCACCAGCCGGGAGCAGGCCGAGGAGCAGCTGCTGGCGGCGCTGCAGGCGGCCCGTCCGCAGGAGGTGGCCCGCGGGCTGACCCTGGTCGGCCCGCACCGCGACGAGCTGACCCTGCGGCTGGGTCCGCTGCCCGCGAAGGGCTACGCCAGCCACGGGGAGTCCTGGTCGTTCGCGCTGGCGCTGCGGCTGGCCTCGTACGAGCTGCTCAAGGCGGACGGCGGGGAGCCGGTGCTGATCCTGGACGACGTGTTCGCGGAGCTGGACGCCCGGCGCCGGGACCGGCTGGCGGAGCTGGTGGCCGGGGGCGAGCAGGTGCTGGTGACGGCGGCGGTGCCGGAGGACGTGCCCAAGGCGCTGGCGGGGGCGCGGTACGCCGTCTCGGACGGCACGGTGTCCCGTCTTGACCCGTGAGTCACGCGGACCTCGTACGCTGGACGGTCCACCGCCTGGAACCCGGGCGATCATCCACAGCCTGGGGAAAGGTGCGGGACGCATGAGCGATACGCCTGAGCTGTCGGGTGTGGACCTGGCGCGGGTGGCGCTGCGGGCGGCGAAGGAGCAGGCCAGGCAGCGCGGTGAGCAGGTGCGGGAGAAGCGCGAGGCCAAGCGGCACGGTCTGCGCAGCGGCGCCCGGGCGGACGGGCGCGACCCGGTGCCGCTGGGGGCGGCGCTGAATCGTTTGATCACCGAGCGGGGCTGGGAGGCGCCGGCCGCGGTCGGCGGGGTGATGGGCCGCTGGCCGCAGATCGTCGGGCCGGACATCTCGGCGCACTGCGTGCCCAAGACCTACGCCGAGTCCGAGGCGGTGCTCACCGTGCAGTGCGACTCGACGGCCTGGGCGACCCAGCTGCGGCTGCTGGCCCGGCAGCTGGTGGCCAGGCTCAACCACGAGCTGGGGCACGGCACCGTGAAGGTGATCAAGGTGCTGGGGCCTGACGCCCCGGTTCGGGGGTACGGGCGACTGCGGGCGCCGGGGAGCAAGGGGCCGGGCGACACCTGGGGGTGAGGTCCGAGCGGAGCTGGTTCGTCCGGAACCGCTGGCGGCCTGCGTGAGGGCTCTGAGCCCCCTGGTCGAGTATCGGGACATGTGCAGAGGGGATTCAGGGCGGCACATCTGCCCTCAGGGGCTGCCAAACGCCCCTCTCTGTCAGTCGTACCGGTAGACTGGAAGCCAAACACTGTTGCTCGTAGCAACCGAGTCGAAACGCCGTGGTCGCAGGCCCTCCGAATCAGCGGATGGCGTGCGACCCGCGCTGTGCCAGAGAGGGCGCTTCGTGGCCGATTCCGGCAACCCCAGCCAGAACCAAGACCCCACCGACCAGTCCGGCGAGAAGTCGTACGACGCCAGCAACATCACGGTGCTGGAGGGCCTCGAAGCCGTCCGCAAGCGCCCCGGCATGTACATCGGCTCGACCGGTGAGCGCGGCCTGCACCACCTGGTGTACGAGGTCGTGGACAACTCCGTCGACGAGGCGCTGGCGGGGTACGCCGACACGATCGACGTGACCATCCTGGCCGACGGCGCGGTCCGCGTCGACGACAACGGCCGCGGCATCCCGGTGGACATCGTCGCCGGTCAGGGCAAGCCCGCGGTCGAGGTCGTGCTGACCGTGCTGCACGCCGGCGGCAAGTTCGGCAACGGCGGCTACGCCGTCTCCGGCGGTCTGCACGGCGTCGGCGTCTCGGTGGTGAACGCGCTCTCCACCCGGCTGGCGATCGAGATCCACCGCGACGGCCACCGCTGGACCCAGGACTACAAGGCCGGTGCGCCGACCGCCCCGCTCGACCGCCACGAGGCGACCGAGCAGACCGGCACCAGCGTGACGTTCTGGGCCGACCCGGACATCTTCGAGACCACGGTCTACTCCTTCGAGACGCTCTCCCGGCGCTTCCAGGAGATGGCGTTCCTGAACAAGGGCCTGACCATCTCGCTGACCGACGAGCGGGCCGAGCACGCCGACGAGGAGGGCCGCCCGCTCACCGTCACGTACAAGTACGACGGCGGCATCGCGGACTTCGTCGCCCACCTCAACTCCCGCAAGGGCGACCCGATCCACCCCTCGGTGATCGACTTCGAGGCGGAGGACAAGGACAAGGCGATCTCGGTGGAGATCGCGATGCAGTGGAACTCCTCGTACACCGAGGGGGTCTACTCGTTCGCCAACACCATCCACACCCACGGCGGCGGCACCCACGAGGAGGGCTTCCGCGCGGCACTGACCGGCCTGGTCAACCGCTACGCGCGGGACAAGAAGCTGCTCCGCGAGAAGGACGACAACCTCTCCGGCGAGGACATCCGCGAGGGTCTGACCGCGATCATCTCGGTCAAGCTCGGCGAGCCCCAGTTCGAGGGCCAGACCAAGGACAAGCTGGGCAACACGGAGGCCAAGACCTTCGTCCAGAAGGTGGTGCACGAGCAGCTGAACGACTGGCTGGACCGGCACCCCAACGAGGGCTCGGACATCATCCGCAAGTCGATCCAGGCGGCCACCGCCCGGGTCGCGGCCCGCAAGGCCCGGGACCTGACCCGGCGCAAGGGCCTGCTGGAGAGCGCCTCGCTGCCGGGCAAGCTGAGCGACTGCCAGTCCAAGGACCCGGCCGAGTGCGAGATCTTCATCGTCGAGGGTGACTCCGCCGGCGGCTCGGCCAAGCAGGGCCGTGACCCGCGCACCCAGGCGATCCTCCCGATCCGCGGCAAGATCCTGAACGTCGAGAAGGCCCGGATCGACAAGGTGCTGCAGAACACCGAGGTCCAGGCGCTGATCTCGGCCTTCGGCTGCGGCATCCAGGAGGACTACGACGAGTCCAAGCTCCGCTATCACAAGATCGTGCTGATGGCCGACGCCGACGTCGACGGACAGCACATCAGGACCCTGCTGCTCACCCTGCTGTTCCGCTTCATGCGGCCGCTGGTGGAGTCGGGGTACGTGTACCTGGCGATGCCCCCGCTGTACAAGATCAAGTGGGGCCGGGACGACTTCGAGTACGCCTACTCGGACCGCGAGCGCGACGCGCTCATCGCGGCCGGGGTCGAGGCCGGCCGCCGGCTGCCGAAGGACGACGCCATCCAGCGCTTCAAGGGTCTCGGCGAGATGAACGCCGAGGAGCTGCGCGTCACCACCATGGACGTCGCCCACCGGCTGCTGCTCCAGGTCACCCTGGAGGACGCGGCCCGGGCCGACGACCTGTTCTCCGTCCTGATGGGCGAGGACGTGGAGGCCCGCCGGTCCTTCATCCAGCGCAACGCCAAGGACGTCCGGTTCCTGGACGTGTGACGACCCCCGCGGTCATCCACGTCCCAGGCCCCGCGTGAAAGGAAACTGACCAGCAGTGGTCGACGACAACCGTCCTGACGGCGACGAGCAGTCCGAGGACACCCCCAGCCAGGGCACCGTCCGGATCGAGCCGATCGAGCTCGAGACCGAGATGCAGCGCTCCTACCTCGACTACGCGATGAGCGTGATCGTCAGCCGCGCGCTGCCCGAGGTCCGCGACGGCCTCAAGCCGGTGCACCGCCGGGTGCTGTACGCGATGTACGACGGCGGCTACCGGCCCGAGAAGGGCTACTACAAGTGCGCCCGCGTGGTCGGCGACGTGATGGGCAACTACCACCCGCACGGCGACACCTCGATCTACGACACCCTGGTGCGCCTCGCCCAGACCTGGTCGATGCGGATGCCGCTGGTCGACGGCAACGGCAACTTCGGTTCCCCGGGCAACGACCCGGCCGCCGCTATGCGGTACACCGAGTGCAAGATGATGCCGCTGGCCATGGAGATGATGCGGGACATCGACGAGGAGACCGTCGACTTCGCCGCCAACTACGACGGCCGCCAGCAGGAGCCGACCGTCCTGCCGGCCCGCATCCCCAACCTGCTGATCAACGGCGCCACCGGCATCGCGGTCGGCATGGCCACCAACATCCCGCCGCACAACCTGCGCGAGGTCGCCTCCGGCGCGCTGTGGGCGCTGGAGAACCCCGAGGCCTCCAACGAGGAGCTGCTCGAGGCCCTGGTCGAGCGGATCAAGGGCCCGGACTTCCCGACCGGTGCGCTGATCGTCGGCCGCCGCGGCATCGAGGAGGCCTACCGGACCGGCCGCGGCTCGATCACCATGCGCGCGGTGGTCGAGGTCGAGGAGATCCAGGGCCGCCAGTGCCTGGTGGTCACCGAGCTGCCGTACCAGGTGAACCCGGACAACCTGGCGCTCAAGATCGCGGACCTGGTCAAGGACGGCCGGGTGGCCGGCATCGCCGACGTCCGCGACGAGTCCTCCTCCCGGACCGGCCAGCGCCTGGTCGTCGTGCTCAAGCGCGACGCCGTCGCCAAGGTCGTGCTGAACAACCTCTACAAGCACACCGACCTGCAGACCAACTTCGGCGCCAACATGCTGGCCCTGGTCGACGGCGTGCCCCGCACGCTCTCGCTGGACGCCTTCATCCGGCACTGGGTCAACCACCAGGTCGAGGTCATCGTCCGCCGGACCACCTTCCGGCTGCGCAAGGCCGAGGAGCGCGCGCACATCCTGCGCGCCCTGCTCAAGGCCCTGGACCAGATCGACGCGGTGATCGCGCTGATCCGGGCCTCGGAGAGCGCCGACGCCGCCCGCAGCGGCCTGATGAACCTGCTCCAGATCGACGAGCTGCAGGCCAACGCGATCCTGGAGATGCAGCTGCGCCGGCTCGCCGCCCTGGAGAGCGCGCGCATCCTGAGCGAGCACGACGAGCTGCAGGCGAAGATCAACGAGTACAACGCGATCCTCGCCTCCCCCGCCCGCCAGCGGGAGATCATCTCCGAGGAGCTCACCGCGATCGTCGAGAAGTACGGCGACGAGCGGCGCTCCACCCTGATCCCCTCCGACGGCGACCTCTCGATCGAGGACCTGATCGCCGAGGAGAACATCGTCGTCACGATCACCCGCGGCGGCTACGTCAAGCGCACCCGCTCCGACCTCTACCGCTCGCAGAAGCGCGGCGGCAAGGGCGTGCGCGGTGCGCAGCTGAAGCAGGACGACATCGTCGACCACTTCTTCGTGACCACCACGCACAACTGGATCCTGTTCCTCACCAACAAGGGCCGGGTCTACCGCGCCAAGGGCTACGAGCTGCCGGACGCCGGCCGCGACGCCCGCGGCCAGCACGTCGCCAACCTGTTGGCCTTCCAGCCGGAGGAGCACATCGCCCAGGTGATGGCGGTGCGCACCTACGAGGACAAGCCGTACCTGGTGCTCGCCACCCGCAACGGCCTGGTCAAGAAGTCCCGGCTGAAGGACTACGACTCGCCGCGCTCCGGCGGCCTGATCGCGATCAACCTGCGACAGGACGAGGACGGCCGGGACGACGAGCTGATCGGTGCCGAGCTGGTC
Source organism: Kitasatospora sp. NPDC048540 (assembly GCF_040651175.1). Taxonomy (NCBI): domain Bacteria; kingdom Bacillati; phylum Actinomycetota; class Actinomycetes; order Kitasatosporales; family Streptomycetaceae; genus Kitasatospora; species Kitasatospora sp. NPDC048540. Next base: position 59,782 of record NZ_JBEZIR010000042.1, on the reverse strand, counting down.
TCCGCCGAGGACGACCTGCTGCTGATCTCCAAGAAGGCGCAGTCGATCCGCTTCACCGCCACCGACGAGGCGCTGCGGCCGATGAGCCGGGCCACCTCGGGCGTGAAGGGCATGTCCTTCCGCGAGGACGACGAGCTGCTGTCGATGAACTCGATCCGGCCGGACACCTTCGTCTTCACCGCCACCGATGGCGGCTACGCCAAGCGGACCTCGGTCGACGAGTACCGTGTGCAGGGACGTGGTGGTTTCGGTATCAAGGCGGCGAAGATCGTCGAGGGCCGGGGCTCGCTGGTCGGGGCACTGGTCGTCGAGGAGACCGACGAGATCATGGCCATCACGCTCTCCGGTGGCGTGATTCGGACCCGGGTTTCCGAAGTCCGTGAAACCGGACGTGACACGATGGGCGTCCAACTGATCAACCTCGGAAAGCGCGACGCGGTGGTGGGCATGGCCCGCAACGCGGAGGCGGAGGACGAGGAGACCTCGGAGGACGAGGCAGCCGGGGCCGTGGCCCAGGCGCCCGCCGCCGAGGACGGCACGACGACGGAGGGTGGCGCGGCCGACCAGGCCTGACCTCCCACCCGCGGTCCGGTGCCCGCCCCAGCCGGGGACGGGCACCGGACCGCGCACCGGCGGCGGCCAGACGGCCGCGGCCGGACCGGAAGCGATGACCAGGGCGGACCGCCGACCTGGCGGGAACTGCAGGAGGACCAGGGTGAGTGGAGCCACGGGTGCTGGAGGTGCCACGGGCGGGCTGCCGGGCGGCACGCCGTACGGCGGAGTGCCGCCCCGTCCGACCGAGCACCCGGCGGCGGCCTCCACCTCGCTGATGCCGCCGGTCGGTGCAGCCGGGCAGGCCGGCACCGCGGGATACGGCGGCCAGCCGGCGGCCGCCCCGCAGGGCGGCGCGGCCGCGGACGGCTTCTCCACGCCGACCACGTACGCCAAGGGGCAGCCGACCCCGGCCCGCGGCACCCGGGTCCCGCCCGGCGCCGCACGCCGTCCCGGCACTCCCCCGGCGGCGCAGGGCGGCATCCGCACCCGCAAGGCGCGGCTGCGGATCACCAAGGCCGACCCCTGGTCGGTGATGAAGGTCAGCTTCCTGCTGTCGCTGGCGGTCGGCGTGATCATGATCGTCGCGGCCGCGGTGCTCTGGATGACCCTGGACGGCCTCGGCGTCTTCGACTCGCTGAGCAGCACCCTGAGCGACGTCACCGGCAACGACAGCGCCGGCAGCTTCAACCTGATGGACTACATCGGCTTCGGCCGGGTCATGATGTTCACCATCCTGATCTCGGTGGTGGACGTGGTCCTGATGACCGCGCTGGCCACGCTGTCGGCGTTCATCTACAACACCGCGGCCGGCTTCACCGGCGGTATCGAGCTGACCCTGGCCGAGGAGGACTGACACCCGGTCACCCGCGCGGAATCGACGGGCCCCGAAGGCTGTTCCAGCCTTCGGGGCCCGTCGGCGTCGGTACCCGCGTTCGGGTGACGGCGGCCGCCCCGCCAGCGTGCCGCCGGGACCGCCCGCGGGCGCCCGTGGATAAGTGGACCGGGTTGGCGGACACGGGGATTAGCCCCCGCGCCGACCGGGCAGCCATTGTCACCGGCGCAGCGTCGCGCCGGCACGGCGGCACGGTGGAGAACGCAAGCGGTGGAGCTGTTACGGCTGGTCGGAGGCCCGTCATGGCTGAGGTCGCAACACAACTGATCGGTGCGGTGGAGGGGCTGCTCGGGGTGCGGCTCCCGCTGCGGATCCAGGGCTGGGACGGCAGTGTCGCCGGACCACCGGGCGCGCCCACCCTGGTGCTGCGCAGCCGCCGGGCCGCCAGACGGCTGCTCTGGCAGCCCGGCGAGCTGGGCCTGGCCCGCGCCTACGTCTCCGGCGACCTCGAACTCGCCCCGGACACCGACCTCTACGAGGTGCTGTCCGTCGTCGCGGAGCTCGCCGAGCATCCCCGGATCCGCCAGCTCGACCTCGGCGTCACCGATGTGTTCGGGCCGCACGGCCGCGAACTGCTCGCCACCCTGGTCCGGATCGGCGCCGTCGGCCCGCAGCCCGCCCCGCCGCCCGAGGAGGCCGTCCGCCCCCGCGGGCGCCTGCACAGCCGCCGCCGGGACCGGGCCGCGATCAGCCACCACTACGACGTCGGGAACGACTTCTACCGCCTCGTGCTGGGCTCCAGCATGGTCTACTCGTGCGCCTACTGGACGCCCGAGGCGAAGAGCCTGGAGGACGCCCAGGAGGCCAAGCTCGACCTGATCTGCCGCAAGCTGGGCCTGCGTCCCGGGATGCGGCTGCTCGACGTGGGCTGCGGCTGGGGCTCGCTGGTGCTGCACGCGGCCCGGCACTACGGCGTCACGGCGGTCGGGGTGTCCATCTCCGTCGAACAGGTCGAGCTGGCCCGAGGCCGGGTCGCCGAGGCCGGACTGGGCGACCGGATCGAGATCCGGCTGCAGGACTACCGGGAGGTCCCCGACGGGCCCTTCGACGCGATCTCCAGCGTCGGCATGGCCGAGCACGTCGGGTCCGCCCAGTACCTGACCTACGCCACCGGCCTGTACGGCCTGCTGGCCCCCGGCAGCCGGCTGCTCAACCACCAGATCGCCCGGCGCCCGGAGCTGCCCGGCGAGCGGTACCGGCCGAGCCCGTTCATCGACCGGTACGTCTTCCCCGACGGCGAGCTGTCCCCGGTGGGCAGCACGGTCGGGCTGCTGGAGGACGCGGGCTTCGAGGTACGGGACGTGGAGTCGCTGCGCGAGCACTACGGCCTGACGCTGCGCGAGTGGGTGGCCAACCTGGAGGCGCACTGGCCGGAGGCGGTCCGGCTGGTCGGCCGGGGCCGGGCCCGGGTCTGGCGGCTCTACATGGCGGCCTCGGCGCTGGCCTTCGAGCAGAACCGGATCGGGATCAACCAGGTGCTCGCCGTCCGCACCACCTCCGTCGGCCGCAGCGGCCTGCCGGCCACCCGCGGCCAGTGGCTGGCAGCCGCGCCCGGCCCGGCCGGCGACCCTGAGCTGCACCGCTCCGCACCCGCCCCCGAGGGGGCCGCGGATACGGATTTGGGAGATCGGCGCTCGGTCCGCTAATCTTTCAGTGCGGCAAGGGCCTATAGCTCAGACGGTTAGAGCGCTTCCCTGATAAGGAAGAGGCCACAGGTTCAAGTCCTGTTAGGCCCACCTGCAAAGAAGGCCCCGGTCACCCAGTGACCGGGGCCTTCTGCTCTTCCTGCTCCGAGATCGGCAATGTTGCACGGCCCGCCCTGCCGGTCTCCGAGTGGCGCTCGTCACACGGGCCGGCCGGGCGCCGGGGGAGGGAGCAGGGCGATGGGGTCGGAACCGACGGGGGCCACCGATAGTGCTCGCGAGGACCGCGACTACGTGGCCGAGGTCGAACGGGGCGAGCGGGTGGCCCGCTGGGGCCTCGCGGTGAGCGGCGTGGTGGCCGCGCTGATCGCCGGAGCCGTGGTGCTGGCTGCTGGTCCTCGTCGTGACGGTCGGCGGCGTACTGGTCTTCGTGGACCGGTAGCAGTGCCGGTCCGCCCGGGGCCGTGACCTCCGGCGCGGAGGCTCGTTGGACAGGATGCGCAGAGGCATCTTGGAATGGGCGACTCGAAACTCCTGTGAAGTCGGGGATAGCCGGTCGACGGGACCGGTCATTGGATCTGTGGACGTGTGCGACCTCTGTTCCGGCCGGCGGAAGTCCGGCCCCGTACGCCCCGGGTGACGTGGCGGTCCACGATCCACTCCGACCATGGAGGGCATTCCCGTGTCCATGGAATCCGTCGTGCTCGAATCCCCGACGCTGCGCCGCGAGCTCGGCCGGCAGCTCGAGGGCCGCACCGAGGCGCTCGACAAGGTCAAGGCGCTCACCCTGCTCCCGGACGGTCTGCACGTGACCGTCCGGATGGCCGCCGACTACTTCGAGGTGGGCGAGGAGGTCATCCGGCAGCTGCTGGTCCGCCACCGCAAGGAGCTGGCGGCCAGCGGCGCGCGCGTGCTCCGAGGCGCTGACCTGGAAACTTTTAAGAGTGACACGATGTCACTCTTTTCCGGAAGTTATCCACAGGCCCGTTCGGGGCTCACCGTCCTGCCCCGGCGGGCCGTGCTGAACGTGGCGATGCTGCTGCGGGACAGCGAGGTCGCCCGGGCCGTGCGGCAGGAGTTGCTGGACGCCGCCGAGGGCCACTGGCGGGCCGGGGAGACCGGTCCGTGGGTCCGGGCGTTCCGGGCCCGGCCGCGGCCGTGGAGCGGGCTGCGCTGGGACGAGTACGAGCGCACGGTGGCCGACCCGGCGGCCCGGGAGTGGCAGCGCCGGATCGACGGGGAGCACCCGTTCGACCCGGTGGAGCTGCGGCTGCTCTCGATCGAGCGCCGGCTCGACGCCGGCGACCGGGTGATCGCGGCGATCGGGCAGCGGCTCTGCCGGCACGGTGACGACCTGCGGGCGGTCCGCGAGGACCTGCGGGTCCTGCGGCTGGACGTGACCGTCCAGCGCGGGCGCCGGCGGCGGTAGGCCGTCACGGGGCCGGTGCGGTGCGCGGCTGCCGCACCGGCCCTTCCGTCCCCCGCGGCGGGCGCGCAGGATGGGGGGTGGTGTCCGGCGAGGAGGAGGATCCGGTGGCGGTGTTCTGGGCGATGAGCATCCCCGGTCTGGTGTGCGCGTTGGTCCTGGTGGGCATCGTCGACCAGCTCGCCCTGCGTGCCAGCCGGACCCGGTGGATCCCCTGGCGCGGTACCGGCCGCGAGGGTCAGATCTCGGCGACCGGGTTCGAGCAGCTGCACGCCCAGTTCGCGGCCGGCAAGCAGCACGAACTGGACCAGCGGGGCTCGACCCTGATGCTGCGGGACGAGGAGGGCGAGGGTGCCCCGCCACGGACCAGGATCGATCTGGTGGCCGGAACGGCGGTGGTACGCCCTGCGCAGGCCGGCCGGGCACACCGTACGACAGAAGGCGCGGCGTCAATCATGGGTTCGGATCGGCCGGTTGGACCGGGCACTGGCAGCTCTTGAACGGGTTACCGGTGTGTATCATCGGCCGCAAGGCGGTCTCCAGCCCGACCGCTGGTTCGTGCTCGTACACCAAAGGGTTCGTGGGTGGTGCCTCCCGGTCGGGAAGGCGGGCCGGCGTTCCGATACTGCAAGCAAGAAGGACGAGGTCCCGCGGTGAAGAAGCTCCTCCTGGTCGCCCTGGTCGCCCTCGGCGGCTTCTTTGTCTACCGTCAGGTCCAGGCGGACCGCGCCGAGCAGGACCTGTGGACCGAGGCCACCGACCCGGTCCCGGCCGGCCGCTGAGGCCGCAGACGATCTTCCGGAGGCCGCCCGGCGGCCTCCCTCGGGTCGGTCCCGGCATTCCCGCCGGGGCCGGTCCGCGCTCCTCGGAGCGCACACCGGGCGGCGCTGCCCTCCCGCGCGGGATTCGCCGCGGGAGCAGGTACGCTTATGCCCAGTGCCCGGGGCTTTAGCTCAGTTGGTAGAGCGCTGTCTTTGCATGGCAGATGTCAGGAGTTCGAATCTCCTAAGCTCCACAGTTCGAAACGGCCGCCGACCTGTCCGTCAGGTCGGCGGCCGTTTCGCGTCTCCGGGCCGCGGGGCGCCGGGCCGGAGGCGGTGGCTCAGTGCGGTTTGCGCGGGTCGTGCGGCTTCGGGCGTTCGTCGCCGGGCTTCGGCTCGGCCGGGCCGGGGTGCGGGGCGCCGTCGGCGGCCGACGGGTCGGCCGGGCGGTGGTGCGGGCCGCCCGAGGCGCCCGCCGAAGAGCCCGTCGGGGTCGACCCGTTGACCAGCGTGGCGTCGCCGTCGGCCGGTGCGGGTGCGGAGCCGGCCGCGCCGGTGGCCGCGCCGCCGGACTGCGGCGCCGGGGGTTCGACCAGCCACTCGGGGTTGCTCTGCTTGCGGTACCACTGCCAGATCAGCACGCCGCTGCCGATGGCCACGGTGCCGGCCACCGCGAGACCGGTGGCCCAGCCGTGCCGGTTCTCCTTCTTGATGTTCTTCGCCGCCAGATCGCTGATCTCGGACGCCGTCACGTGCCCCTGCAGGGCGGTCAGCGCCGCGGTGCCCCTGGTGTGGGCCTCCTGGGCCAGTGGGGTGACGGTGGCCTTGGCCGTACCGACCGCCTCGGTGACCTTGGGGACCAGTGTGGTCCTGGCCTGCTGGCCCGTCCTGGCCGCGGCCAGCTTGGCCGCCAGCGCGGCCTCCTGGGCGCGGTGCACGGCCTTGAGCGTGGTCTGCTGGGCGCCCGGGGGGAGACCGGCGAATGCGTGCTCCAGCTGCGGTGCGAGGTGCTTGGTGTACTGGGTGCGGGCGGCGTGCGCGGCGTCGGCGGCGCCGGTCCTGGCCTGGGCGCCGGCGGCCGCCGCCATCGGACCGAGCGCCTCGATCCGGGGTGCGAGCAGCTGCTTCGCCCCGTCGGCGTAGTACAGGGCGGTCTCCTTGGCGGTGACGGCGTACGGCGTGAGGGTTTCCTTCGTCCGGCCGGCGGTGTCGCGCGCTGAGTCCAAACGGGTCACGAGCTTCTCCTCCTCGGTGGCATCCTTTATGCACCTTTCCACCTGTTTGGAGATCATGCATGCTGTTCTGTCGCCGAGCACGCCGGGCTGAGCCGTCCGCGGGTCGCGTGGGATGATTCATGGTGTTAGTGACACTGGAGAGAGGAAGGCATTCCGTGGCCGAGGACCTGACCGCCACCCTGAAGACCAACCGCGGTGACATCGTGGTCAAGCTCTTCCCGAACCACGCCCCGAAGACGGTGGCGAACTTCGTGGAGCTGGCCGAGGGCGCTCGCGAGTGGGTCGACCCCAACACCGGCCAGAAGTCGAACGCGCCGCTGTACGACGGCACGATCTTCCACCGCGTCATCGGTGACTTCATGATCCAGGGCGGTGACCCGCTGGGCACCGGTACCGGTGGCCCGGGCTACAAGTTCGCCGACGAGTTCCACCCGGACCTCGCGTTCACCAAGCCGTTCCTGCTCGCCATGGCCAACGCCGGCCCGGGCACCAACGGTTCGCAGTTCTTCATCACGGTCACGCCGACCACCTGGCTGACCAACAAGCACACCATCTTCGGCGAGGTCGTCGACCCGGCCAGCCAGGCCATCGTCGAGCAGATCTCCAAGGCGCCCACCCGCCCGGGCGACCGCCCGCTGGAGGACGTCGTGATCGAGTCCGTGGTCATCACCCGCGGCTGAGCCGGTACGGCGTAGCCTGGACGGTCCCGGCGCCCCCTTCGCGGTGGGCGGCCGGGATCCGTCATGAGGTGGAGGTACCGGATGCTTTCCGGCTCGTCCGAAGGCCCGGAGCCAGGTCAGGGGCCGGGGTCCGGCAGCGGCGGCGGCCTGCGCGGCTGCTACCGGCATCCGGAGCGGGAGACCGGCGTGGCCTGCACGCGCTGCGGCCGGCCGGTCTGCCCGGAGTGCATGACCGCCGCCGCGGTGGGCTTCCAGTGCCCGGAGTGCGTGGGCGCCGGGGCGCGGCCGCAGCGGCCGGTCTCCGCCCGCCCGGGCGGCCGGGCCCTGGTGGCGGGCGCGCCGGTGACGGCCGCGCTGGCCGGGCTGAACGTCCTGGTCTTCCTGTTCACCCAGTACCTGGCGCCGGCCTGGCAGCAGCGGCTCGGGCTGTACAGCTACGTGCCGGTGCCCGGGCTGTCGATCGGCGTGGCCGAGGGCCCCGACCAGTGGTACCGGCTGCTGACCGCGATGTTCGTGCACGCGGGCTTCGCACACCTGGCGACCAACATGGTCAGCCTGCTGGTGCTCGGACCGCCGCTGGAACGGGCGCTGGGCCGGGGGCGGTTCCTCGGCCTGTACCTGCTCTCGGGGCTGGCCGGCAACGCGCTGGCGTTCCTGGTGTCCGGCGGCGCGCTCTACTCGGTGGGGGCCTCCGGGGCGATCTTCGGGCTGCTGGGGGCGACGGTGGTGCTGGTGCACCGCAACCGGGCGCCGATGGGGCCGGTGGTGGCGCTGCTGGTGTTCAACCTGGTGGTGACGTTCTCGCTGAGCTGGATCGACTGGCGGGCGCACATCGGCGGCCTGGTGGCGGGCGGCGTCATGGCGGTGGGGCTGGTGTACGCCCCACGGGGGCACCGCGGGCTGGTCCAGGGGTTGACGGCGGCGGGCCTGCTGGCGCTGGTGCTGGTGACCCTGGTGCTGGGGACGGCCCGGCTCGGCGGGTAGTTGTCCACAGTGGGCGTGCGGGTGTGCACAGCGGGTGTGCACAGCCGTTCGGGGGGGTCTGGTCTACGCGCGTCCAGCTGGGAATTCGATAGCCGTTCCGGGCTGTTCGAGCGGGTTGCCGCCGGTGAGTTATCCACAGGCGGGACGGACTTTTCCCCAGTGTGGATAACTGTGTGGATAAACAGATGGTCGGGCTACGTCCGGGCGTGCCGAAACACCGCCCCGGGATCACTCCGAGGCGGTGCCGGGCCGGACGGGAGGGCGGCCGTGGCCTACTTCCACTGGGTGGAGACGCCGAAGCCCGCCGCGATGAAGCCGAAACCGGCCAGAATGTTCCAGTTGCCCCAGCTCGCCACCGGCCAGCCGCCACTGGTCACGTAGTACGTGACGATCCAGACCAGGCCGATCAGGAAGAACGCCAGCATGAGCGGGGCGACCCAGCTCCGGCCTGAGCTGATCTTCACCGCGGTCGCCGAGGACGGCGGGGTGTACTCGTCCTTCTTGCGGACTCGGGACTTCGGCACGAGGGACTCTCCTGTCGATGCGCTGTGACCGCGCGGGGTGCAGCGGGAAAGCGGGCGGCTGTGGGAGCCGGATCCGTACGGGAGGCCGTCGGCCGGCACGCACGCGGGGAACCCCGTCGTCGTGCCGGGACCAGCACTCCGCACATGCCACCGGCGTCCGTTAGCGTAGTGGCTCGCCGGGTCTTAAGGAGATAAGGGTACGGTGCCGAATTCCACGATTCCCCCAGAGCCCGGCTCCGTGCGCCCCGGCCGGACCCGAATTGTCGGACGTGCCCTGACCTGCGCCGTCTTCGCACTCGCCGGACTGCTCTTCTACATCAGCGCCCAGACCGCCCAGGGCACCGATCTGCGCACCGACAACTCGCTGCTCAAGCTCAGCGACGTGATACGCGAGCGCAGCGCGCAGAACCAGCAACTGCAGGCCCAGGTCGGCGAGCTCCAGGACCGCACCGACGCCTTCGCCCAGCAGCAGGGCGGACCCGCCGACACCCAGCGGCTCGACGCGCTCCAGCAGGCCGCCGCCCTGGAGACGCTGCGCGGTCCCGGGCTGACGGTCACCCTCAACGACGCCCCGCCGAACGCCACCGCCCGGATCCCCGGCGTCCCCGAGCCGGACGTCAACGACCTGGTCATCCACCAGCAGGACATCCAGGCCGTGGTAAACGCGCTGTGGCGGGGCGGCGCCGAGGGCATCCAGGTGATGGACCAGCGGCTGATCTCGACCAGCGCGGTGCGCTGCGTCGGCAACACCCTGCTGCTCCAGGGCCGGGTCTACTCCCCGCCGTACGTGATCAAGGCGGTCGGGAAGACCGACGCGCTGCGCTCCGCCGTCGACACCGACCCGGCGATCCGCCGCTACCTGCAGTACGTGGTCGCGTACGGCCTCGGCTGGAAGGTGCAGGAGAACACCGACCTAACGCTGCCCGGCTACGCCGGCTCCGCCGACCTGCGCTCGGCCGAGGGCCAGTAGGGCCGCGGCTGCCGGGAACCGGAGCCCGCCCCGCCGTTGTCCACCCCGGTATAAGCGCGATACGGAACCGGGTGGCGGTCTACTCTGGTTCCCGACCTGAACCTCGCGAGGAGCACCATGTACGGCTGGATCTGGCGGCACCTGCCGGGCAACACCCTGATCCGGGCGGTCATCACGCTGCTGCTGGTGCTCGGGATCGTCTACGTCCTGTTCCGGTACGTCTTCCCGTGGGCCGAGCCGCTGCTCCCGTTCGGTAACGTCACCGTCGATGAGGGCGGTACCGGCTGACGCCGGGCCACACACCGTCACCCCTGCCTGCCCGACTCTGCATCAGGAGTAGTGCGATGACCTCCGGCCGCCCGCCCCGGATCCTCGTGGTCGACAACTACGACAGCTTCGTCTTCAACCTCGTCCAGTACCTCTACCAGCTCGGCGCCACCTGCGAGGTGGTCCGCAACGACGAGGTGACGGCCGACCACGCGGTGCTCCGCGACGGCGACCGCGGCTTCGACGGGGTGCTGCTCTCCCCCGGACCCGGCACCCCGGAGGAGGCCGGGATCTGCGTCGACATGGTGCACCGCTGCGCGCAGATCGGGCTGCCGGTCTTCGGGGTCTGCCTGGGCCTGCAGTCGATCGCGGTCGCGTACGGCGCGGTGGTCGGACGGGCGCCGGAGCTGCTGCACGGCAAGACCTCCGAGGTGACCCACGAGGACGGCGGGGTCTTCGAGGGGCTGCCCTCGCCGATGACCGCCACCCGGTACCACTCGCTGGCGGTCGACCCGGCCACCGTCCCGGACACCCTGGTGGTCACCGCCCGCACCGACAGCGGCGTAATCATGGGCCTGCGCCACCGCGAGCTGCTGGTCGAAGGAGTGCAGTTCCACCCGGAGTCGGTGCTCACCGAGGGCGGCCACCGGATGCTGGCGAACTGGCTCGCCGAGTGCGGCTTCGCCGAGGCGGTGGGCCGGTCGGCCGGCCTCGCGCCGGTGATCGGACGGGGCTGAGCGGGTGACGGCGGTGCGCCCGGAGGGGAACACGCAGCGGGCCGGCGACGGCGGCGAACCGGGGGACTGGGGCGTCTACGAGGCCCCCGACGGCTACGGCTCGACCGAGCGGTACTGGCAGTCCGGGCCCGGTCCGGCGGGGCCGGACGCGCCGGGGCGCCCCCGGGGACCGCAGCCCGCACCGCCGGACGGCGGCCGGGTGCCGGCCGCCGAGCGGACCATGAACCTGAAGGCCGCGAGCCCGGGCCACGGCCGGGTGCCGGCGGCCGAGCGGACCATGAACCTCCGGGTGATCCCGCCCGAGGCGCCCGACGGGGCCGCGGCCGACGGCTACGCGGAGGAGGACGGCGACCGCCAGGCGGGCCGCCGCGCCGAGGGCCGGGGAGCGCTGGGCCCGGGCACCGGCCGGCGCCGGGCGACCGGGCCGCGCCGCGGTCCCAAGCCGCGGCCCAAGGAGTCCAAGCTGGTGGTGGCCTCCCGGATGGTCGGCGAACTGTTCATCACGCTCGGCCTGGTGATGCTGCTCTTCGTCGCGTACCAGCTGTGGTGGACCAACGTGGAGGCCGACGCGGCCGCCGACGGCACCCGCAGCCAGCTGGAGCAGCAGTGGGCCCAGCCCCAGCAGCCCGCCACCGGCACCGAGGCGCCCAAGGACCCGGGCAAGTTCGAACCCGGCCAGGGCTTCGCCATCGTCTACATCCCCAAGCTGGACCTGAAGTACCCGATCGCCGAGGGCACCCAGAAGCAGCAGGTGCTGGACAAGGGCCTGGTCGGCCACTACACCGGCACCGCGATGCCGGCCGACAAGACCGGCAACTTCGCCATCGCCGCGCACCGGACCACCCACGGGCAGCCGTTCCGCAAGATCGGCCAGCTCAAGCCGGGTGACAAGATCGTGGTGGAGACCTCGACCACGTACTACACGTACGAGGTCGCGGGCGGCATCCCGGAGACCCCGCCGAACAACGTCACGGTGCTCCAGCCGGTCCCCAAGGGGTCGCCGTTCACCCAGCCGGGCCGCTACATCACGCTGACGACATGCACGCCGGAGTTCAGTGCCCGGGGACGGCTGATCGTCTTTGGCAAGATGACGGGGGAACAGCCGAGGAGCCAGGGCCAGCCCGCCGCGCTCACCGGTTAGCCACTGACGGGCGGAGGCCGGTACCGATGGGTTCTGCGTTCAGGGATGCGGACGCCCTCAGCCGGCTACGGCCGGTCGGCGGCCGGCGCCGCGGCCGCGGGACCAGGGCGCTCGGGGTGGCGGGTGAACTGCTGATCACCGCCGGCCTGGTGCTGGCCCTGTTCCTCGGGTACTCGCTGTGGTGGACCGATGTGGTCGCCGACCGGGAGGCCGGGCAGGCCGCCGGCCGGCTGCGGCAGAGCTGGTCCGCTCCGGCGCCCGCCCCGGACCCCGCCGAGCCCGCCCCGCCCCGCTACGAGGCCGGGGACGGCCTCGGCTTCCTGCACGTGCCCGCGATGGGCCGGGACTACCAGGTGCTGATCCGGCCGGGCACCGACCCCGGGACCCTGGACGAGGGCGTCGCCGGGGTCTACCAGGAGCCGTACCGGGCGGCGATGCCGTGGGCGGACAGCGGCAACTTCGCCCTGGCCGCCCACCGCGACGGCCACGGCGCCAGGTTCCACGACCTCGACAAGGTGGCGGTCGGCGACGCGGTCGTGGTGGAGACCAGGGACAGCTGGTACGTCTACCGGGTGGCCGGGACGCTGGAACAGACCTCCAAGTTCGACACCGGGATCATCGCGCCGGTCCCCGAGCGGTCCCCGTTCACCACCGCCGGCCGCTACATCACCCTCACCACCTGCACGCCGGTGTACACCTCGCGCTACCGGATGGCGGTGTGGGGCGCCCTGGTCCGGGTGGATCCGGTGGACTCCCGCCGGACCCCGCCGCCGGAACTGCGCTGAGTGCGCGCCGAGCCGCGGAAGGTTCGCCGGTAGGCAGCGGGGGAGACCCCGAGCGAGGCCGTCAGGTGCTGGCGCAGCGAGGCGGCGCTGCCGAAGCCCGAGCGCTCGGCGACCTGGTCGACCGGCAGGTCGCTGCTCTCCAGCAGCCCGGTGGCCAGGCCCAGCCGCTGGGCGGTCAGCCACTGGCCCGGGGTCTGGCCGGTCTCGGCCAGGAAGCGCCGGCTGAAGGTCCGCACGCTCATCCGGGCCTGCGCCGCCAGCTCGGCCAGCTGGATCGGCCGGTGCAGCTCGTGCAGGGCCCAGTCGCGGGCGGCCGCGGTGTCGGAGCCGGTCGGCGGCGGCACCGGACGCTCGACGAACTGGGCCTGCCCGCCCTCCCGCCAGGCGGGCACCACGCAGCGGCGGGCGGCCCGGGCCGCGACCTCGCTGCCGTGGTCCCGGCGGATCAGGTGCAGGCACAGATCGAGCCCGGCGGCGGCGCCGGCGGAGGTCAGCACGTCGCCGTCGTCGGTGAACAGCACCCCGGGGTCGAGCCGGGTGGCCGGGAACAGCTCCCGGTAGCGCTCGGTGTGGAACCAGTGCGTGGTGGACGGGCGCCCGTCCAGCAGGCCGGCGGCGGCCAGGACGAACGAGCCGGTGCAGATCGACACCCAGCGGGTGCCCGGGCGGACCAGGGCGAAGGCCTCGGCGAGACCGGGCGGCAGGACCCCGTTCAGCACCGAGGGGTGGTAGCTGGGCGCCACCACGACGGTGTCGGCGGTCGCCAGCACGCCGGCGTCGTGCTCGACGGCGATCGAGAAGTCGGCGTTGGTGGGCACCGGGCTCCCGTCCGGGCTGCAGGTGCTGACCCGGTACAGCGGGCGGCCGTCCAGGCCGTAGGCCAGGCCGAACACCTTGGCGGGGATGCCGAGCTCGAAGGGGATGACACCGTCCAGGGCGAGAACCACGACTGAGTGCATGGCCAGATCCTCTCACTTGGCGTCCATCCGGCCACTCGTTCCGTTGAATCCTCGGTCGCAGGATGGTGAGCGACAGTGGACCGAGCGTAGGAGCGGGGCAATGGCTCAGATGATGACGGTGATCACCCAGGCCGGGCTGGGCGGCCCGGAGGTGCTGCAGCCGGCCGAGCGGGAGCGCCCGGTACCCGGCGCCACCGAGGTGCTGGTCCGGGTGCACGCGGCCGGGACCAACCCGACCGACTTCAAGACCCGGGCGACGGGCGGCCTGCTGCGGGCCGAGCCGCCGTTCGTGCTCGGGCACGACGTCTCGGGCGTGGTGGAGGCGGTCGGCTGGGGCGTCACGCTGTTCGAGCCCGGCGACGAGGTCTACGGGATGCTCGACTACCCGCACCTGCACGGCGGCTACGGCCAGTACGTGACCGCCCCGGCCCGACGCTTCGTCCCCAAGCCCGCGGCCCTCTCCCACCCGCAGGCCGCCGCACTGCCACTGGTCGCACTGACCGCCTGGCAGGCGCTGGTGGACCGGGCCGGCCTGCGGCCCGGGCAGCGGGTCCTGGTGCACGCGGCGGCCGGCGGCGTGGGCCACGTGGCCGTCCAGATTGCCAAGGCGCTCGGCGGGTACGTGATCGGGACGGCCGGCGCAGCCAAGCACGAGTTCGTCCGCGGGCTCGGCGCCGACGAGGTGATCGACTACGCCGCCGTCGACTTCGCCACCGCGGTCGGTGAGGTCGACGTGGTCATCGACGCGGTCGGCGGCGACTACAGCGAGCGCTCGCTGCCGGTCGTCCGCGACGGCGGCACGCTGGTCTCGCTCACCACCCCGGCCGCCGACGCCCTGAGGCCCGCCGCGGCCGAACGCGGCATCAGGGCCGGCTTCCTGCTGGTCGAACCGGACCGGGCCGCCCTGCTGGCCGTCGCCGACCTGGCCGCCACCGGACGGCTCAGGGCGGAGGTGGGCACCGTGCTGCCGCTGGCGGAGGCCGCCAAGGCCCACGAACTGCTGGAGTCCGGCCGGACGGTCGGCAAGATCGTGCTGGACGTCACCGGGTGACGTGGTGACCGGGTGGCGTGGTGGCCGCGTGACCGGGTGACATCCGGTCGGATTCGACCCGGGACGGCCCAAGGAAGGCCGCCCCGGGTCGAACTGACGTACCGGCTGGGATTCGAGTCTCCGCCGTCCCGCGCGGTCGTTGTGCCTGATATGACGAACGCGAACGAAGCCCCGGCCCGGTTCGACTTCCAGGGGCACGGGGTCAGGGTGGTCACGGTCGACGGCGAGCCGTGGTGGGTGGCGGCGGATGTCTGCGCGGTCCTGGAGATCACCAATCCGCGCGACACCCTGAGGAAGACCCTCGACGAGGACGAGAAGGGGGTAGCTACTGTCTACACCCCCGGCGGTGACCAGCAGGTTTCCGTCATCAACGAGCCCGGGCTGTACTCACTGGTGCTCCGCTCCCGCAAGCCGCAGGCGCGGGCCTTCAAGCGGTGGATCACCCACGAGGTGATCCCGGCGATCCGCCGCACCGGCCGCTACACGGTGGACGCGGAACCCGGCCCGCAGGCGTTCCCGGAGGCGGTCCAGTTCTTCCGGCTGGTCGCGCAGGCCGCGGCGGCCGCCTTCGGCGCCGAGGCCCGGGCCGCGGTTACGGCGGCGATGGGCGCCAACGCCCGGGCGGTCGAGGGGCTGGACGAGCGGATCACCCGGCTGATCGACGTGGTGGAGCGGTCGGACGGCGGCCACCGGGTGCCACCGCAGCGCGCGGCGGTCCGGCCGGCCCCCGAGGAGGAACCCATCCGGCACGGCGTCATTCCCGAGGACGCGCTGACCTTCGACGCCCTGGCGGAACTGCTGGCCCTGGAGACCGGACACCGGGAGCTGAGCCGCAACGGACTGCTGCGGACCGCGTGCGACGCGGGCCTGCTGCGCCGGCTCTCCGCCCCGTACAGCGGGTACACCATCACCGACGCCCGGCTCGCCGCGCTGATCCGGGTCCGCCGGATCGGCGGAGCCGCTTACGGGTGGCCGAGCGTCCAGCACCACCAGCCGCTGGTGCTGCCGCAGGGCGTCGCCATCATGCGGCAGCTGGCGCTGCAGGAGATCGGCCGGGACGCGCGGTAGTGCCGCGCGGGAGTGCCGCCCGCGGCACGGGTGCCCGGACACGCCGGAGGGGGCCGTGCGCGGTGCACGGCCCCCTCGGTGGCGGAGCGTCAGTTGCCGCCCGGTGACTGGCCGCCCCTGTCGCCGGGGCGGGTCCAGAGCTTGACCACGGTGTTCGGGTCGACCGGGGTGCCGGACTGCGGGTCACTGGTGAGCACGACCGCGTTGTCGTCCTGCGGGCCGGCCACCACGTTCGGCGTCAGACCCACGGCCTTCAGTGCG
This sequence comes from Kitasatospora sp. NPDC048540, assembly GCF_040651175.1. Lineage (NCBI taxonomy): Bacteria > Bacillati > Actinomycetota > Actinomycetes > Kitasatosporales > Streptomycetaceae > Kitasatospora > Kitasatospora sp. NPDC048540. Next base: position 43,843 of record NZ_JBEZIR010000042.1, on the reverse strand, counting down.
TCGAAGGCCTGCTTGTAGGTCTTGCCCTGCAGGATCGGGACGTTGACCTTGTCGGGCGCCTTGAAGACCGTCAGCGTCACCTTGGAGCCCTTGGCCGCCTTGGTGTTGGCCGGCGGGTTCTGGCTGGCCACCATGCCGATCTTGGTCGGGTCGTTGGTGGGGGTGGTCTTCACGTCGACCGTGAAGTTCTGCGCCTCGAGCGTGGCCGTCGCCGCGTCCTGGGGCTGTCCGGTGACGCCCGGCACCGGGACCTTGCCCTGGCCCTGGGAGACCGTCAGTGTGACGGTCGCCCCGGCGGGCGCCTTGCCGGCGGCCGGGCTCTGCGAGATGACGCTGTCCTGCGGCGTGCTGTCGTCGGTCTTGTAGACCGGGTTGGCGACCACGAAGCCGGCCTTCTGCAGCGCGGCGGTGGCCTCGGCGAGCGACTTGCCGCTGAAGTCGGCCAGGTCGACCGCGGCCGGGCCGGAGGAGAGCTGGACCTTGATCACCGTGTTGGTGGCGATGGAGGTGCCGGCCGGCGGGTCCTGGGTGCAGACCTGATCCTTCTGGATCTTGGTGTCCGGGCAGGCGACCGGGTCCCCGGCCTGGACGGTCAGGGTCGAGCTCTGCGCCTTGGCCGCGTTCTGGGCCTCGGCCAGGGTCTTGCCGGTCAGGGTCGGGGAGGTGGTCTTGCCGCCCGCGCTGTCGCCGGTCTTCACCATCGCCTGGACCACGAAGAAGGCACCGACCAGGACCAGCACCGCCGCCACGGCGAGGATGATCCACGAGGTGTTGTTCTTCTTCGGCGGCTCCTCGCGGCGGCGCCCGCCGCCGCTGTAGCCGTCGTCGTAGCCGCCGTTGTTCCCGCCGCCGTAGCCGTCCTCCTGCGGCGGGTAGCCGTAGCCGCCCTGCGCGTTGCCGACCTGCGGCAGCATCGTGGTCGGACCGGCCGCGCCGTGCTGGGGGAGCAGGTTGGTCTGGCCGTACGGATCGTACTGGGCGCCGCCCTGGTCGTAGCCGTAGCCCGCGGCGCCCATGCCGTAGGCGGCCTGCTGGGCGGCGGCGACCGGGAGGCCGTCGAGGAAGCGCTCGATGTCGTCGCGCATCTCGTCGGCGCTCTGGTAGCGGTAGTCCCGCTCCTTGGCGAGCGCCTTTAGCACGATCGCGTCGATCTCCGGGCGGACCTCGGGGTCGTACGCGGACGGCGGCTGGGCCTCCTCGCGGACGTGCTGGTACGCGACCGCGACCGGGGAGTCGCCGACGAACGGCGGCCGCACGGTCAGCAGCTCGTAGAGCAGGCAGCCGGTGGAGTACAGGTCGGAGCGGGCGTCGACGGTCTCGCCCTTGGCCTGCTCCGGGGAGAGGTACTGGGCGGTGCCGATGACGGCCGAGGTCTGGGTCATCGTCATGCCGGCGTCGCCCATCGCCCGGGCGATGCCGAAGTCCATGACCTTGACGTTGCCCTGGCGGGTGAGCATCACGTTGGCGGGCTTGATGTCGCGGTGGACGATGCCGGCCCGGTGCGAGTACTCCAGCGCCTGGAGGATGCCGATGGTCATCTCGAGCGCGCGCTCGGGCAGCAGCCGGCGCCCGGAGTGCAGCAGCTCGCGCAGGGTGGACCCCTCGACGTACTCCATCACGATGTACGGGATGGAGATGCCGTCGATGTAGTCCTCGCCGGTGTCGTACACGGCGACGATCGCGGGGTGGTTGAGGGAGGCCGCGGACTGCGCCTCGCGGCGGAACCTGGCCTGGAAGGACGGGTCTCGGGCCATGTCGGCACGGAGGGTCTTCACGGCGACCGTACGGCCGAGCCGGGTGTCATGGGCGAGGTAGACCTCGGCCATGCCGCCGCGCCCGAGGACGCCGCCGAGCTCGTACCTGCCGCCGAGGCGACGAGGCTCTTCCATAGTTCCGACCCTCTCCCCCACCGGTCGGTGAGGATGTGACGTAGGTGTCCCCGCACGCTCTGAAAGACGCATCCGGAGCCCGCGCTGGTTTCGCGGTCCCGGCCCACGGCCCGGGCCGTGGGTGTGCGGCGGGCAGACCCGCTGCTTGCGGATACGCTACCGGGCCAACCTCGGTGAGCCGGGCGAGCCCGCCAGCTGAGACCAGACCGGTATCGACCGGGACCGTCCCATTGTGACAATCTCCGGGTAAAAGCGGGCGGGGTCGGACTTGGTCGATCGTCACACGACTTTTTTGAGCCGTCCGTCCGGCGGGCCGTTACTTGTTGACCACGGCCTCCATGACCGACTTGGCGATCGGTGCGGCGATCGAGCCGCCGCTGATCTCGTTCCGCTCGGCCGCGCCGTCCTCGACCACCACCGCGACGGCGACCTGCTTGCCGTCGGCGCCCTTGGCGTAGGACATGAACCAGGCGAACGGTAGACCGCTGTTGTCCTGGCCGTGCTGGGCGGTACCGGTCTTGCCGCCGACCGTGGCGCCGTTGATCTTCGCCTTGGTGCCGGTGCCGTTCTGCACCACGCTCTCCATCAGCTGCTGGAGCTTCTGCGCGGTGGCCGGGCTGACCGCCTGGCTGAGCTGGTGCTCGGTGTGGTTGGAGATCACGTCGAGGTTGGCCGAGCGCTCCTGGGCGATCAGGTAGGGCTGCATCAGGCTGCCGTTGTTGCAGATCGCCGCGGCGACCATGGCCATCTGCAGCGGGGTGGCCCGGGTGTCGTGCTGGCCGATGGCGTCCATCGCGGTGCCGTCGGGGCTGGAGTTGGACGGGAAGACGCTGGTGACCGCCCGGATCGGGGTGTCGATCTTGCCGTTGTTGAAGCCGAACTTCTCCGCCTGCGCCCGCAGCTTGTCCTTGCCGAGGTCGGCGCCCATCTTGCCGAAGACGGTGTTGCAGGACAGGTCCATCCCGTGCTCCACCGTGGCGTTCTCGCAGTCCTCGGTGGCGCTGGCGTTCTTCAGCTCGGTGTTGGTGCCGGGCAGGATGAACGGCTTCGGGGTCTGGGTGGCGTCGTCGACGTTCTTGTACAGCCCGGTCTCGAACGCGGTGGCGGCGGTGATCAGCTTGAAGGTCGAGCCGGGCGGATAGGTCTCGCGCAGCGCCCGGTTCAGCATCGGCTTGTTCGGGTCGTTGTTGAGGTCCGTCCAGGCCTTGGAGTCCTCCTTGCCGCCGCCCGAGAAGGTGCCCGGGTCGTAGGACGGCGTGGAGACCAGCGCCAGGATCGCGCCGGTGCGCGGGTCGATCGCGACCGCGGCGCCCTTCTTGTCGCCCAGCCCCTCGAAGGCGGCCTTCTGCGCCTTCGGGTCGATCGTGGTGACGACGTCCCCGCCCTTCTTCTGCTCACCGGTGAGCATGTCGAGGGTGTTGCGGAAGAACAGCCGGGAGTCGGTGCCGGCCAGCACGCCGTCCTCCAGCTGCTCCAGCTGGCTGGTGCCGAAGGACTGCGAGGAGTAGCCGGTGATCGGCGCGTACATCGGGCCGTCGATCCAGCTGCGCTTGTACTTGTAGCGCAGACCGTTGACGAAGTCGGAGTTGGTGACCGGCTGGCCGCCCGCGATGATGTTGCCGCGCGGGTAGGCGTACCGGTCGTACTTGTTCCGGTCGTTGTGCTTGTTGCTCGCCCACGCCTCGGCCTGGACACCCTGCACCCAGTTGACGCGGACCATCAGGGCCAGGATCAGGACCAGACAGAAGATCGAGACCCGGCGGATCGGTTTGTTCACGGGACGGATCCCCTCCGGTTCTCCGGTGTCGGTGGGCCTGGCTCGGCCGATGGTGGCACAGCTATCTGAGATTCAACCGCATGGATCACCACGGGTTTCAGGTCCGGGTCGGTTCCGCTCCGGGCGCGGGTTCCGGGGTGGGCTCGGCGGCCGGGCGGCGCGCGGTGTCGCTGATCTTCAGCAGGATCGCGATCAGCGCCCAGTTGGCGACCACCGACGAACCGCCCTGGGCCAGGAACGGCATCGTCATACCGGTCAGCGGGATCAGACCGGTGACACCGCCGGCCACCACGAAGACCTGCAGCGCGAAGGCCGAGGACAGACCGACCGCCAGCAGCTTGCCGAACGGGTCACGGGCGGCCACCGCGGTGCGCAGGCCGCGCTGCACGATCAGGCCGTAGAGCACGAACAGCGCCATCATGCCGGTCAGCCCGAGCTCCTCGCCGAAGGAGCCCAGGATGAAGTCGCTCTTGGCGGCGAACTGGATCAGCCAGGAACGGCCCTGGCCGAGGCCGGTGCCGGTGACCCCGCCGGTCCCGAAGGACATCAGGGTCTGGCCGATCTGCTCACTGGTGCCGGGCGGCGGCGGGTCCTGGAAGGCCGCCATCGGGTCCAGCCAGGAGTTGATGCGGGTCTTGACGTGCGGCTCGGCCATCGCGACCACGGCCGCGCCGCCGATCGACATCACCAGACCGAAGACGATCCAGCTGGTCCGCTCGGTGGCGACGTAGAGCATCACCACGAAGAGGCCGAAGAACAGGAAGGAGGAGCCGAGGTCGGTCTCGAACACCAGGATCAGGATCGACAGCAGCCAGACCACGATGATCGGGCCGAGGTCGCGGCCGCGCGGCAGGTACAGGCCCATGAAGCGGCGGCTGGCCAGCGCCAGCGCGTCCCGCTTGACCATCAGGAAGCCGGCGAAGAACACCGTCAGGATGATCTTGGCGAACTCGCCCGGCTGGATCGAGAACGAGCCGATGTGGATCCAGATCTTCGCGCCGAAGTCCCCGGCCCGGGCCGGGAAGAAGGCCGGCGCGGCCAGCAGCACCAGCGCCACCACCATCGAGATGTAGGTGTAGCGCTGCAGGATCCGGTGGTCCTTCAGCAGCAGCATCACACCGATGAAGAAGGCGATCCCCAGGCCCGACCACATCAGCTGGTTGGCCGCGGCCGGGTAGTTGGAGGCCAGCAGGCTGCCCGCCTTGTCCAGCCGCCAGATCATCACCAGCCCGAGGCCGTTCAGCAGCGTCGCCAGCGGCAGCAGCAGCGGATCGGCGTACGGCGCGAAGCGGCGCATCACCAGGTGCGCGATCAGCGCCAGCGCGCCCATGCCGAGGCCGTACTCCAGCATGCCGGCCGGCAGCTTCTTGTCGATCGCGAGGCCCACGTTGGCGTACGCCGCCATCGGCACCAGCACCGCGAAGGCCAGCATGACCAGCTCGGTGTTGCGCCGGTTCGGCGTGCCCTGCGGCGTGATGGTGGTGTTGGCGCGCCGCCGCGCGGGTTCGGTGTTGCTGTTGCTGCTCAGGTCAAAGGTGCTCACGTGACGGCCGCTCCCGACGGCTGCTGGACCCCGGAAGGGCCCCTACTGGGTCGGGCAGGAGGTGGCCAGCTGCTGCTCCCGCTCGGTGAGGGGGGCGACACCCCCCGGGGTGGTCGTGCCGGTGGTGGCGGGGTCGGTGGTGGGCGGGGCGGCCGGCTTGGCGCCGTCGGCGACCCGCTTGCAGGCCGCGGCCTGCTCACCGAGCCGCTTCACCTGGTCCTCGGCGTCCCCCAGGCTCTTGGCCTGGATGGTCTTGGTGACCTGGGTGCGCTGGTAGGTCGGCAGGTACTTGAGTTCGATGTCGCCGTACTTCTGGTGCACCGAGGACAGCCCGAGGCCGGCCAGGTTCTGGTTGATGCCCTGGTAGACCGCGACCGAGTCGCCGTCGGCCCCCACGTAGTACTGGTCCTGGGTCCACTGGTAGCCGAACCAGCCGGCCGCGCCCAGTGCACCGAGGACGACCACCACGGCGATCGACACCTTCAGCCCGCGGCGCTTGCGGCGCGCGCGTCGCCGGCCCTCGTGGACGGGCTGCTCGGTGTCCTCGTACGCGCCGTAGGGCTCGCCGAAGCCCCCCTCGTCGGACTCCCCGTAGCCGGTCTCCGGATAGCCCTCCGCCGGGCCGAAGCCGGGTGCGGGGGCGTCGTAGCCGTTGGCCGGGCCGAAGGCGCCCTGCGGGGCCTGCGGGCGGCCGAGGCCGGCGGCGCGGCCGGCCGGGGTGTTCAGCATGCCCTGGTCGCTGCTCGGGTGCGGCGGCGCGTCGGCGACCGCGCCGACCACCACCGGGTAGTCCGCCAGCTGACCGCTCAGGGTGTCGGTGGCGCCGACGTCGATGACGTCCGCGACGATGCAGGTGATGTTGTCGGGACCGCCGCCGCGCAGGGCCAGCTCGATCAGCGCCTGGACGGTCTGCTGCGGGGCGTAGAAGCTCCCGAGCGTCTCCTCCAGGGTCTGGTGGCTGACCGGCCCGGACAGGCCGTCCGAGCAGATCAGGTAGCGGTCGCCGGCCCGGACCTCGCGGATCGACAGGTCCGGCTCGACCTGGCCGCGGCCGTCCAGCGCCCGCATCAGCAGGGAGCGCTGCGGGTGGGTCTCGGCCTCCTCCGGGGTGATCCGGCCCTCGTCGACCAGCCGCTGCACCCAGGTGTGGTCCTGGGTGATCTGGCTGAGCGAGCCGTCCCGCAGCAGGTACGCCCGGGAGTCCCCGATGTGCACCAGGCCCATCCGCTGGCCGGTCCACAGCATCGCGGTGAGGGTGCAGCCCATGCCTTCGAGCTGCGGGTCCTCCTCGACCATCTGCCGCAGCCGGTCGTTGGCGGTCTGCACCGCGTCGTTCAGCAGCGTCAGCAGGTCGGCACCGGGCACGTCCTCGTCCAGCCGGACGATCGAGCCGAGCACCTCGGAGGAGGCGACCTCACCGGCCGCTGCCCCGCCCATGCCGTCGGCCACGGCCAGGAGGCGCGGACCGGCGTAGCCGGAGTCCTCGTTCCCCTCCCGGATCAAGCCCTTGTGGGACCCGGCGGCGAAGCGCAGCACGAGACTCATGCGGTCCCTACCCTCCTCTGGGTGGACGGGGTGCTGTCCCTCATGCGCTGACTACTTCCGCAGCTCGATGACGGTCCGGCCGATACGGATCGGCATCCCGGGCTGGAGCGGCTGCGGCGTGGTCAGCCGCTGCCGGTCCAGATAGGTGCCGTTGGTGGAGCCTAGATCCTCGACCGTCCACTGCCCAGTCTGGTCGGGGTAGATCCTGGCATGCCGGGAGGACGCGTAGTCGTCGTCGAGCACGATGGTGGAGTCGTGCGCCCGGCCCAGGGTGATGGTCTGGCCCTGCAGCGCGACCGTGGTGCCGGCCAGCGAACCCTGCACCACCACCAGGTGGGTGGGGGCGCCCCGGCGCTGCCTCGGCTGCGCGGGGGCGGCGCTCTGCTGGGTCTGCGGCGGCCGGTTCGGGGCACCCGCCGGGGCGGCGGCGGCCCGCCGCGCGGAGCGCGGATTGACCTTGGTGCCGAACAGATCGCTGCGGATCACCTGCACCGCGACGATGACGAACAGCCACAGCACGGCGAGGAAGCCAAGCCGCATGACCGTCAGGGTCAGATCTGACATAGGAGGCCCGCTCTACCCTTCGACCTGTCGGTAGACGATGGTGGTGGACCCCAGAACGATTCGGGAGCCGTCGCGGAGCGTAGCGCGCTGGGTGTGCTGCCCGTCCACCACGATGCCGTTGGTCGACCCCAGGTCGAGCACCATCGCGGGCGTCCCGGGCCGGATCTCGGCGTGCTTGCGGGACACCCCGGGGTCGTCGATCCGCACGTCCGCCTCCGTGGATCGGCCGAGCACCATGGCGTTCCCGGTGATCTGGTGCCGGTTCCCGTTGACCTCGATCCAGCGCCGGGTGCCCGCGCCGCTGTGGCCCGCGCCCGGGAACGGGCGCACGTTGCCGCCGCCCGGGGCGGGCGGGGCGGTGGGCATCACCGGGGGCGCGGCCGGCGGGGGCGGCGCACCGTACGGCGCCTGGCCCGACTGCTGCCAGGGCGCGCCGGGGGCCGGCGGCGTCGGCGGGCGGCCGTAGCCCTGCGGCTGCTGCGGCGCGGCCTGCTGGGCCGGCTCCTCGGAGGCGAGGGTGCGGCTGCGCACCCGGTACAGGCCGGTGTCCAGGTCGTCGGCCTTCTCCAGGGTCACCTGGAGCGGGCCCATGAAGCTGTACCGCTGCGCCTCCGCGTACTCGCGCACCATGCCGGCCAGCTCCTTGCCGAGCTGTCCGGCGTACGGGCTGAGCCGCTCATGGTCGTGCGGGCTGAGCTCGACGATGAAATCGTTGGGCACGACGGTGCGGTCGCGGTTCCAGATGGTCGCGTTGTTGTCGCACTCGCGCTGCAGCGCTCCGGCGATCTCGACCGGCTGGACCTCGGACTTGAACACCTTGGCGAAGGTGCCGTTCACGAGACCCTCGAGCCGCTGCTCGAACTTCTTCAGGACTCCCACGGGGCACCCCCTTCCAGGGCGTTGATCCGGCCGGGCGCGCCGTCTGCGGCGTGTCGCCTCGGTCCGATGGCGGGTTTTCCGTACTGATCGTATCCACGCCGGGCCCATCCGTACGGTTCCCCCGGCATGTGGTGCCCCTTGGTGAGCCCGGGCACACGCATCCATCGGTGCTCCCGGCAAGCCAGGGCTACCCCCTTCGCGTCCGGCCAACCCCTCGATCACCCGTTCGTCGGCGGCCGTCCGGGCGGTCCGGGAAAGGGATTTCGGACTACCGCGCACGCCGTGCTAATGTTTTCCACGTCGGAAGGGGCGCCCCGCAAGGGAGCCGGACCGGAAGACCGGGGAAGAGTCGAGAGACTCGGACCGGTCCGAAGATCAGGTAGCATCTACGACATCACCCATGCGCGGGTGGCGGAATAGGCAGACGCGCTGGATTCAGGTTCCAGTGCCCGAAAGGGCGTGGGGGTTCAACTCCCCCCTCGCGCACCACTGAGGCCGGTCGGATTTTATCCGACCGGCCTCTTTGTCGTGCGCCCACGCGTGCGTCCGCCCACGCCGGTGTACGCCCACGCCGGTGCAAGGCGGCGCCGCTCACTCCCCGCCGGCCGCCGGGAGCTCCGCGCGCACGGTGAAGCCGCCGTCCGGGCCGGGGTCGGCGGTCAGGCTGCCGCCGAGCAGCTGGGCGCGTTCGCGCAGGCCGACCAGGCCGTGGCCGCCGCCCGGCAGGTGGTCGGGCAGTGCGTCGGGGGCGCCGAGCGGGGCCGGCCCGTTGCGCACCTCGACCAGCAGCCGGGTGCCGCGCGCCGCGAGGCTGACGCTGACCGGGGCGCCCGGGGCGTGCTTGCGGATGTTGGTGAGCGCCTCCTGGACGGTGCGGTACGCCGCCCGCTCCACCGCCTCCGGCCAGTCCCGGTCGCCCGTGGCCAGCCGGGCGGTGACCGGGAGCCCGCTGCCCTCGATCAGCTTGGGCAGGTCGGCCAGCCGGGGCTGCGGGGCGAGCGGCTCGTCCCGCCGCAGGCTCGCGGCCCGCAGGACGCCGACCATCTGGCGCAGCTCCTCCAGGGTGCGCACGGACAGCTCCCGGATGGTCCGGGCGGTGTCCTTGGCGGCCGGGTCCGTGGTGGACACCTGGAGCGCGCCAGCCTGGATGGAGATCAGGCTGACCTGGTGCGAGACGACGTCGTGCATCTCGCGGGCCAGCCGGGCGCGTTCCTGGCCGAGCACCCGCTCGGCCAGCAGCCGGCTCTCCCGCTGCTGCCCCTCGGTCAGCTCGACGATCCGTTCGGCCAGTTCGCGCCGGGTGCGGGCGAGCAGGCCGAGCGCGGCCGGCGCCGCGGCCAGCATGACGCTCTCGATGGCGTCCAGCGCGGTCTCCCGGCTGATCTCGAACATCGAGGCCGTCACGGGCCAGTGGAAGTACTCGACCAGGGCGAACAGGGTGGCGCAGACGGTGGTCGCCCGGATCTCGGCCCGGTGCGCGGCGACCGAGTACACCGCCGTGATCGGGGCGATCCAGATGTACTCGACGTACGTCCCGGGCAGGGTGAGCAGCAGCGTCAGGACCGGGTACCGGCGGCGCATCAGCAGGGCGAGGCAGGCCACGGCCGAGAGCATCAGCTCCCACCAGGTGCCGTCCTTGCCGACCAGTGCGGCGTCCACGCCCGCCAGCAGGACCGGCAGCAGCAGGGCCGTGCACCGTCCGGTCGCCCACCCGGGCAGCGTTCTGCCGCCGGCGCCCATCAGCCGCTCTGCCCCGGGGTGCGGACCAGGCCGGCCCGGTGGGCGATCACCGCGGCCTGGACCCGGTTGGCCGCGCCGAGCTTGCCGAGGATGGCGCTGATGTGGTCCTTGACCGTGCCGGTGCCGAGGAACAGCCGGTCGGCGATCTCGGCGTTGGACAGCCCCTCGCCGAGCAGTGCGAGCACGTCGAGCTCCCGGCCGGTGAGCTGGCGGGCCAGCGAGGCGGCCTCGTTGTCGGGCACCCCGCCCTCGACGTAGCCGCTGATCACGCTGCGGGTGACGGTGGGGGAGAGCACGCTGCCGCCGGCCGCCAGCACCCGGACGGCGTGCACCAGCTGTTCGGGGGCGGTGTCCTTGAGCAGGAAGCCGGCCGCTCCGGTGCGCAGCGCGGTGCCGATGTACTCGTCGGTGTCGAAGGTGGTGAGCATCGCGACGGCGGGCGGGTCGGGCAGCGCGCGCAGCCGGCGCAGCACCGTGATGCCGTCGAGGTCGGGCATCCGGATGTCGAGCAGCACCACCTGCGGGGCGAGCGCGGCGGCCTGCTGCTCGGCCTGGCCGCCGGAGCAGCTGCCGACCACTTCGAGGTCGGGCGCAGAGCCGACGATCAGGCCGAGACCGGAGCGGACCAGGACCTCGTCGTCCACGATCAGGACGCGGATCGGCGGCATGGTCTCTCCTCAGTCTCGGTGCGCTGCCCGGCGCAGCCTGCTTCGAGCGTAGGCGCAGGCGGCGGGCGGTGACGCGGCGGCCGGGCGGATGGTACCCCCGCCGATCGGCGGGGGTACAAATCCGCTACCGGTTTCACGTCATTCTCATCCTGGGTGGGCAACCATGGAAGGAGACAGGCCCCCGTCGTGGGCCGACGGGACCCGGCCATTCGGACGCCGGGCGGCGCCCCGGTGGGGGCCGTGCGGATGCGTGCCCCTGTCCGATCCCCTGGAATTGGAGCTGTGTCCACTGTGAAGACGGCCCCGTCCACCCATTCCGCCGCTCCCGCCGCCGAGGCCGGGCCGCCGTCCCGGTGGCGGTCGCGCGCCGCCTCCCTGACGGTGTGGTACCTGCGGCTGATGGCCCTGCTGAACCTCGTGGCGGTGTTGGCCGTACCGTTCCGCGAGCAGGTGCGCACCCACAACGAGGGCGAGTACTTCACCCCGTACCTGGTGACGGGGGGTCTGAGCACGGTCGTGCTGTCGGTGTTCCTGGCGGTGGCGATGCGGCGGCGCAAGCGGGCCGCGTGGATCTTCAACACCGCGCTGGCCGGGCTGTTCTTCCTCGCCTACCTGGTGCTGATGGTGCTGCCGGGCGAGAGCTTCGCGCACCACCCGCTGAACTACTTCTCCACGGTGATCACCGGCCTGTTCGTGGTGGCCCTGGTGGTCGGCCGGCGGGAGTTCACCTCCAAGGGCGACCGGTCGAACCCGAAGACCGCGGTCGCCACCTTCTTCGCCGGCCTGCTGGTCGGCGGCGGGATCGGTTCGGTGCTGGTCTCGGCGACCAACACCGTCCCCGGGGACGACTTCGGGGACCGCTTCCTGTACGCGGTGGCCCGGATGGTCACGGTCACCCCGTCCGAGCGGGTGGCCGGCGTGATCTCCGTCCCGACCTGGGTGGACGCCTCCATCAACGTGATGAGCGCCGGGCTGTTCCTGCTGGTGATCTACGTGGCCTTCCGCAGCCCGCGCGGCCAGGAACTGCTCAGCGAGGAGGACGAGACCCGGCTGCGGGCGCTGCTGGAGCGGCAGGGGGAGCGGGACTCGCTGGGCTACTTCGCGCTGCGCCGGGACAAGGCCGTGGTGTTCTCGCCGAGCGGCAAGGCGGCCGTCGCCTACCGGGTGCTCGGCGGGGTCTCGCTGGCGTCCGGGGATCCGATCGGTGACCCGGAGGCCTGGCCGGGGGCGATCGAGGCGTGGCTGGGCGAGGCCCGGGAGCACGCCTGGGTGCCCGCGGTGATGGGGGCCTCCGAGGAGGCCGGGGTGATCTACGCCCGGCACGGGCTGGACGCGCTGGAGCTCGGTGACGAGGCCATCGTCGAGCTGGACGAGTTCTCGCTGGACGGCCGGGCGATGCGGGTGGTCCGCCAGGCGTACAACCGGGTCAAGCGGGCCGGTTACACCGTCCGGATCCGCCGGCACGAGGACATCCCCGAGGCGGAGATGGCCGAGCTGGTGGACCGCGCCGACCACTGGCGGGACGGTGCCACCGAGCGCGGTTTCTCGATGGCGCTCGGGCGTCTCGGCGACCCGGACGACGGCCGCTGCGTGATGCTGGAGTGCCACGACGGCGACGGCGAACTGCGGGCCCTGCTGAGTTTCGTGCCCTGGGGCCGGGACGGTCTCTCGCTGGACCTGATGCGCCGGGACCGCGACAGCGAGAACGGCCTGATGGAATTCATGGTGATTGAGCTCCTGCAGCGGGCCGAGGAGGTCGAGCTCGCCCGGGTGTCGCTGAACTTCGCGATGTTCCGATCGGTATTCGAGCGCGGCTCGAGGCTGGGGGCGGGGCCGGTTCTGCGGCTGTGGCGTTCGGTGCTGGGATTCTTCTCCCGCTGGTGGCAGATCGAGTCCCTCTACCGGGCCAATGCGAAGTACCGCCCGATTTGGGAACCGCGCTATCTGCTGTTCGAGAAGAGCAGTGAGATCCCGCGGATCGGCATCGCCAGTGCGCGCGCCGAGGGTTTCATCACGGTACCGAGTCTTCCCGCGCTGTTCCGGCGCCGGCACGTGCGGGCGGCCGCTCCGGCCGCGCCGAAGGCGTAGCCGGCCGGGCAGGACGGGGATGGGTTGTCCCTCCGCCGGGGGGCGGAGGGAATCCAGCCCGGACCATCCAGGGGCGTACTCCCCCGGGGGTCCGATCGGGGGGCGAATGGGGGATGCTCTCCAACCTGAGGATGACAGTGGTTCGCCACCTGTGCTGATGCCTCCCGTTTAGCCGGTGCCTACCGTAGATGTAGTGCTCGAACGAAGACTGGCGCGAGTGCGAGAACCTCAGGGCCGGGTTTTTCTGGAACGCGAACGGGGAGCGGGTCGGCTGTGAAGGAAATTGCCCAGGTGGGGGGCGTGCGAAAGGGTGTTCCGGCGATTGCCGCCCGGGCCGCCGTCGCCGAGTGGGGACTCCTATACGCGGTGGTCAGGGACCATGTGGCGCGCAAACGATTCGCCTCGGTTCCGCTGGCCACGGCCGCCACCCTGCTGATCCTGCTCTTCAGCGTCGTCCAGCACCTGCCGGGCGGCGCGAAGGTGGTCACCCTGATCGGGGTGGTCAAGGCCTCCCTGCCGCTGGACGTCTCGCTGCTGCGCACCCCGCTCTCGCTCTACGTGCCCGCGCTGGACCTGCCGGTCTGGGGTGCGCTGGCGCAGGTCTTCGTGGTGTTCGGGCTGGCCGAGATGGTGCTGGGCCGCCGGCTCACCCTGCTCGTCGCGTACGCCTGCACGCTGGCCGGCACGCTGTTCGCCCGGGTCGGGGTGGCGATCGGCCCGCAGCACCTGTTCGGCTTCCCGCACTGGGTGGCGCACGTCCGGGACACCGGGCCGTCGGCCGCGGTGGTCGCGCTGGCGGTCTGCGTCGCCTTCCGTACCCGGGCCTGGTGGACGGGCGGGACGGTGGCGCTGGTGATGGTGGGGGAGGCGGTCGTGCTGCCCAACCTGGCCGGTCTGGAGCACGTGGTGGCGCTGCTGACGGCGGTGCTGATCGCAGCGGCGGTCGAGGTGTTCGGCGACTACTGGCCGCGGGTGCTCGCCGGGGTCGGCGCCGCCGCCTCGGTCGCCACCGAGGCGGCCCGCCGTACCCCCGCGGGCGCCCTGATCCGCTAGGCCCTGTCCGACATGCGCGGTTCAGCCGCGCGGCAGGGCCAGCTCGAACCAGACCACCTTTCCGACCGCCTTGCGGGCGGTCCCCCAGCGCTCGGCGAGCTTGCTCACCAGGTTGAGGCCGCGCCCGTTCTCGTCCATCGACTCGGCGGGCTCCAGCGACGGCAGGTTGTGGTTGTCGTCGCTGACCTCGACCAGCAGCTTGTCGACCCGGATCAGCTGCAGCTGCACATCGGCGCGGGCCACCCGGACGGCGTTCGTGACCAGCTCGCTGACCAGCAGCTCGACCGTGTCGGTCAGGGCGGTCAGCCGCCAGGCGGCGAGCTGCTCGCGGACCAGGCGCCGGGCGTGCCGGACCTCCGACTGCTCCACGGTGAGCCGCCAGGTCGCCACCTCGCTCGGCGCCACCCCGTCGAACCGGGCCACCAGCAGGGCGACGTCGTCCTTGCGGTCGTCGGTGTGCAGCCGCTCCAGGACCGTGTCGCAGGCCTCCTCGGGGGTCTTCTTCGGGTCGATCAGGTTGCCGCAGAGCGCGGCCAGTCCCTCCCCTATGTCGCCGCCCCGGACCTCGACCAGGCCGTCGGTGCACAGCACCAGCATCGAGCCGTCCCGGACGCTGATCTTCTTGGCCACGAACGGCACCCCGCCGACCCCGATCGGTGCGCCCTCGGGGATCTCCAGCAGCTCGCCGCGCCCGTCCGGGTGGACCAGCACCGGCGGGACGTGGCCGGCGCTGGCCAGCTCGCAGGTGCGGTTGATCGGGTCGTAGACCGCGTACAGGCAGGTCGCCAGGTGGTCGTCGCCGAGCTTGTGGGCCAGGTTGTCCAGGTGGCGCAGCAGCTGCCCGGGCGGCAGGTCGAGCGCGGCCAGGGTCTGCATGGCCGTGCGGAAGCGGCCCATCGCCGCCGCCGAGTGCAGGCCGTGGCCCATCACGTCGCCGACCACCAGGGCGACCCGGCTGCCGGGCAGCTGGATCGCGTCGAACCAGTCGCCGCCGACCTCGGCCTTCGGGTCGCCCGGCAGGTAGCGGTGGGCGACCTGGACACCGGGGATCTTCGGCGGCCGGGTCGGGATCATCGAGCGCTGCAGGGTGGTGGCGACCTTGGACTCGGCGCGGTGCAGCCGGGCGTTGTCCAGCGACAGCGCGGCCCGGGCGGCCAGCTCCTTGAGGGTGTCGGCGTCGGCCTTGGTGAACGGGCCGCGGTCGGCGAGCCGCAGCAGCTTGAGGATGCCCAGCACGGTGCCCCGGGCGGACAGCGGCAGCACCAGCATCGAGCGGTCCACCACCAGCGGCACCAGCTCGGGCCCGCCGAGCGAGGCCGCGTACTCCACCGCGACGTCCGGGGTGATCACCGGGACCAGGACCGGCTTGTTCTCCTGGAGGGCGAGGCCCGGCGGGGTCGAGCGGGGCATCGCCAGCAGCCGGCCCTCGTCCAGCACGTGGCTCCAGGACCCGGAACCGGCGTTGAAGACCCGGGCCACCCGGCGCAGCATCGTCGAGTCGTCCGGCCGGTCCCGGGGCAGCTCGGAGTCGGAGATCAGGCCGTCCAGCAGGTCGACGCAGGCGAAGTCGGCGACCCGGGGGACCAGCACGTCGCACAGCTCGCGGGCGGTGGTGTCCAGGTCCAGGGTGGTGCCGACCCGCCCGCCGACCTCGCTCAGCAGGGCCAGCTGGTCGCCGTCCGGGGTGCCGCGGACCACCTCGACGCCTTCGACCGGCGGGGGTGTCTCGGTGGCGGGGGAAGGCAGGCTGCCCCCGCGGACTGACGTGTGGCCGTTGGCTACGGACTCGATGGTGGGGCCTCCGGGATCGCTGTCTTCGCCGGTGCCGGCCGCGTCGCGCTGGCCGGGGATGGTGCTGCCGAGGACCCGCCGGCCGTCGGGGCCGGGACCTTCGGCGGTGGCCGGGCCGGCGGCGGGTACGCGGCCGGACACGCCGCCGTCCGCGGTCGGGCCGCCGGGGCCGCGGCCGGCCCCGGGTCTGTCCGGTTCGGGGGGCCGGCGTCCGGCGCGCGGACGGTCGGCCCGCTGCTGCGGGGTCGGGTAGCGGCGGCCGATGCCGGCGGCCAGCCGGGCCGTACCGCTGGGTGAGGACTGGTACGGCAGGACCGGGAGCAGGGTGGCCGAGTCGACCCACAGCGCGGGCAGCCCGGCGGCGACCAGCTGGGCCAGCAGCCGCTGCCGGCGCTCGGGCGAGCCCTTGGGCAGCAGCGGCTCCAGGGCGGCGGCGCCGCCGGCGGCGGCGGGGGCCAGCGCGGCCGCCACCCGCAGCGGGCGTCCGGCCGCGGTCGGCGCCTGCGCGTACGGCAGCAGGCGCTCGCCGAGTGCGATCCGCAGGCCGGTGGTGCGCAGCGGCCGGGCGTCGGCGGCCAGTACCAGCAGCCCGCGGCCGGCCGGCTCGATCAGCGGGTAGGCCCACCAGAGGATGTCGCGCAGCCGGTCCTCGCGGTCGCAGACGGCCATCGCGCCGGCCCACGGGGTGTCCAGCTGGGTCAGGTCGTCGAGGGTGGAGAAGGCGTCGCAGCGGTGCCCGGCGCCGGGCGGCAGCGGCCCGGCGGTCTCCGCGCGCGGCTCGACGGCGGGCAGCAGCCCGATCGCGGTGCGCCCGCAGGTGACCTCCGCGCGGTGCCCGAACAGCTCCTCCGCGGTGCGGTCCCACTGGGCGATCCGGCCGTCCGGGTCGACCAGGACGGAGGCGACCCGCAGCAGCGCCACCACCCCCGCGGGGTGGGCGCCGGCCGGCGCCGGGCCGCCCGGTGGCAGCGGTGAATCGGCTCCTGGCCGCGGTGTGGAGTTGGGCTCGTCCACCATGGATCCGGTCTGCTCCCGCCTGGCCGCCGTGCCGTGCGACGGACCCGTCGTCGGGGCGGCGTGCTGGGCTTCCTCGTCTCCGGCCGCTCCTGCCTGTCCTGTTCCGCCCGTACCGGGGTGTGCCGTGCAGCTGGCCGTTCGGCACTCGTCCGTACGTGCGGTGCAACCTGGTGCGCCCTCCAGCGAAGCACGGACCGGGCCGGGTCCAACAGCGAATCGAGGAGATTCGTAAGTATCAGTTGCGTGTCACCCCGCGTGCGCCGGAGCGCGCCTCGGGTTCACCCGTTCGCGTGGGCGGTTCACCGCTGCGGGTGCTTGGGTAGGGTGGCAGGCCGGACCCAGGTCGACCGGACGAAGGCGAGCAGGTGAGCACGGAGAGCCCGGCACGGTGGAGTGACCCCGAGCGGGAGCGGCTGGAGGAGCAGGTCGCCGCGACCGAGCTGGCCTGGCTGACCCTCGAGGTCGATGTGGAGACCCTACGGGTCGAGATCGACAACTTCGCGCTGGTCCACCACCAGCTGCTCGGCCCGCTCTACGCGAGCCTGGACGAGCTGGACGCGCTGATCGCCGAGGCGGTCGCCGCCCGCAGCGGCGATCCCGAGGACCTGCGCCGGGCCGCCGAGGCCCGGGCCCGGGTCGAGCCCCCGGCCGCCCCCGAACCCACCGACGAGCTGCTGCGCGAGCTGGAGCCGGAGCCCACCCGCAAGGTTCGGCCGGACCGGGAGGCCCAGCGGGTCTACCGCGAGCTGGCCCGCCGCGCCCACCCCGACCTGGCCACCGACCCGGCCGAGCAGGAACGCCGCTCGGCGTTCATCGCCCGGGTCAACGAGGCGTACGCGCACGGCGACACCGCCGCCCTGGAGCAGCTCGCCGAGGAGTGGTCCACCGACCCCGAGACGGCCCCGGCCGCCGACGCGCCCGAGCGGCCCGACTGGCTGCGCCAGCGGCTGGAGTGGCTGACCGGCAAGATCGGCCGGCTGGCCGCCGAGCAGGTCCGGCTGGAGCGCACCCCGATGGGCGAGCTGCTGCTGCTCGCCCCGCAGGAGCCCGAGCGGCTGCTGGAGGAGCTGGCCGACAGCCTGCTCGCCCGGGCCGCCGGACAGCGGGCCGAGTTGGAGCGGCTGCTCGGCGACCCCGGTCACAATGGTGATGGCCAATCCCGTGAACCCCAGGAGAACCGGACGATGTTCGCTCAGCAGATCCCCACCACCGACGCGGCCTCGGTGCCCGCCGACGCCGCGCTGCTCGACGTCCGCGAGCAGGACGAGTGGGACGCCGGGCACGTCGACGGCGCGCTGCACATCCCGATCGGCGAGGTGATCGCCCGCCTCGACGAGCTGCCCGACGAGAAGCTGTACGTGCTCTGCCGGGTCGGCGGCCGCTCCGCGCAGGTCGTCCAGTACCTGGTGGCGCAGGGCCGCGAGGCGGTCAACGTGGACGGCGGCATGTACGCCTGGGAGGCGGCCGGCCGTCCGATGACCGGCACCGGGGGCCGTGACGCCTACGTCCTGTGACGGCCCGTCGGGCCGGGCCGCCGCGGCGGTGACGGAGGACGCCCCTGTCGCCGACGGCCCGGGTGGGGCAGGATGACCGGGCGACAGCACCGGTGATCCGTTGGGGAGTTTGTGGGAGGAGGCGGTGTGCGCGTCTGGTCCACCCCCGCCCTGCTGGTGATCTGCCTGTCCGGGGCCGGGCTGCTCGGCGGTACCGGGCTCTTCCTCGGGGCGCTGTTCCTGCACGTCGCGCCCGCCAACGCGGTCTCCCGCCAGTACCAGCGGGAGCTCGACGCGGTGGTCTACCCGGAGTTCGAGCAGAACTGGAAGCTGTTCGCGCCCAACCCGCTGCAGCAGAACCTCACGGTGGACGCCCGGGTGCAGACCATCGACGGGGACAGCCGGGTGACCACCCGCGACTGGGTCGGCCTGACCGCCGAGGACGTCGCGGCGATCCGCGGCAACCCGGCCCCCAGCCACCTGGACCAGAACATGCTGCGCCGGGCGCTGGACTTCTACCGGACCACCCACCCCGAGCAGGACGGCGCCCCGGTCGGGACCCGCGGCAGGCTCGCCGAGGAGTACCTCGAGCGGATCGCGCTGCAGCGGTTCGGCCGGACCGTCGGCGGTGAGCGGGTCGTGCAGATCCAGTTCCGGTTCGGCTCGGCCGCCATCGCCCCGCCGTCCTGGAGCCCCGAGCAGACCGACACCGCGGTCCAGTACCAGGAACTGCCGTGGTGGCCGGTGGAAGAGGCCGACTACCGGGGGCTGGGGTGAGCGGCCCGATACCGCCGGGGGCGGCGGACCCCCGGCCGGCCGACGCCGACGCCGACGCCGACGTCGGGGCCGCTGCCGACGCCCGGCCGCAGCCGGACGGACCCGCGCCGCCGACCCGCTTCGAGCGGCTCTTCGACGCCTTCACCGCGCGCAGCTGGCTCATCCGCCAGGCGGCCGTGGTGCGGATCGGCATCGCGCTGGCCTGGGGCGGCTTCCTGCTGCGCGAGTGGCCGAACCGCCGCGAGCTGTACGGCGACCGCTCCCCCTGGTCGGCCGAGCTGGCCGGCCGGCTGATCGGCGAGACCCACGCCTTCACCGTGCTCACCTGGTCCGACACCAGGCTCTGGTTCGAACTGGTCTACCACCTGGGCCTGCTGGCCGCCGTGCTGCTGGCGCTCGGCTGGCGGACCAGGGCGACCGGCGTGCTGTTCGCCGTCACCGCCGTCTCGCTGCAGAACCGCAACGTCCTGGTCGGTGACGGCGGCGACAACGTGGTCCACCTGATGGCGCTCTACCTGGTGCTGGTGCGCTGCGGCCGGTACTGGTCACTGGACGCCCGCCGGGCCCGGCGGCGCCCGCCGCGCGGCCCGGTGGGCGAGCCTCGGGCGGTGCTCGACGCGCTGGCCACCATGGTGCACAACTGCGGCATGGCGGTGATCGCCGTGCAGGTGGTGCTGATCTACTCCACGGCCGGCTGGTACAAGGTGCAGGGCACGCGCTGGCAGGACGGCACCGCCCTGCACTACCCGCTGCACCTGGACTACTTCACCCCCTGGCCGGCGCTGTCCGGCCTGCTCGGCTCCAGCCTGCTGCTGACCGTGCTGCTCTCCTACGGCACGGTGATCCTCCAGGTCGGGTTCCCCTTCACGCTGGCCAACCGGCGGCTGAAGAACGCGCTGCTGGCGCTGATGATGGCCGAGCACCTGGCGATCGCGGTCGTGCTCGGGCTGCCGTTCTTCTCACTCGCGATGATCGCGGCGGACGCGGTCTTCCTGCCGACGGCCGCGCTGCTGTGGACCGAGCGCCGGCTGGCGGCCGGGCTCGCGGCCGGGCTCGCTGCCAGGACGGCGGCCCGGCGGGGTACCGGACGGACGGACGCCCCGGCCGCCGAGCGCGGGAGCGAGGAGCGGCAGCCGGCCAGCGGCTAAGCTCCCGCCATGTCCTGGTTCGCCTCACTTCGTGACACCGCGAAGGCCGGACTGACCCTGGACCGGACCCTGTCCGACCCCCGGCGAGCCGTCCGCGGCGCCGTCGCGGTCGCCCTGGTGGTCTTCCCGACCCTGGCGCTGGCCGGACCCTCGCTCGCCACCTCCGCCGCGATGGGCGCCTTCATCGCCGGCACCGCCACCTTCCAGCGCAGCTTCCGGCCGCGCACCTCGCTCGCCGTCGCCGCCGGCCTGGGCCTCGGGATCAGCACCTTCCTCGGCTACCTGGCGGTCGGCGTCCCCGGCGCCTTCCCGGTGCTGCTCGCGCTCTGGTCGTTCGGCGCCGGCATGATGTGGGCGATCGGACCGACCGGCGGGGTGGTCGCCGCGACCACGGTCTCGGTGATGCTGGTCGTCGTCCAACTGCCCGTCAGCGTGGAGACCGCCCTCGGCCACGGAGCGCTCTGCGCCGTCGGCGGCGCCGCCCAGGCCCTGGTGGTCACCCTCTGGCCGGTCGACAGCTGGGGCGCCCAGCGCGACGCGCTCGCCGACACCTACGCCGCGCTCGCCGACTACGCCCGTCGGCTGCGCCAGGACCCCACCGCGCACGTCGACCCGGAGCCCTTCATCCTCGCCCGGCAGGCGGCCGCCCTGACCCCCTGGCAGGCCCGCCACCGGCCGCCCGAGATGCGCGGGCTGCGCGGCATCGCCGAACGGGTCCGCCCGGCGCTGGCCGCGCTCGCCGACCCCCGGGTCGGCGCGGCCGCCGAAGGGCCCGAACGCGACCGGGCGCGCGAGATCCTGGCCGCCGCCGCCGAGGTCCTGGACGCCCTGGCCCGCGCGGTCCGCTCCGGCGATCCGTACCGGCCGCCGCGCTCCACCCCGGCCCTGGCCCTGCTGCGCCCGGACGAGGGGCCCGGCCTGCGCGGCGCGGCCCGCCGCTCCGCCCGGCGGCTGTCCGGCCTGCTCGGCAAGGCCGTCGACAACCTGGACAAGCAGGACCGCTCGACCGTGACCGGCCCGGCCCGCGGCCCCGGACTGCACCGGCCGCCGCTGCTGCGGGTGGTGCCCTCGGCGCTGCGCACGGTACGCCGCCAGCTCGACCCGCACGCCGCCGTCTTCCAGCACGCCGTCCGGCTGTCCTGCGTGGTCACCGGCGCCTACCTGGCGGCCCGGCTGCTGGGCGTGCGGCACGGCTACTGGGCGCCGCTGACCGCCGCCATGGTGATGCGGCCGGACTTCGCGCAGACCTACAGCCGGGGCGTCGCCCGGCTGGCGGGCACGGTCGCCGGGGTCCTGGTCGCCACCCTGGTGGTCCGGCTGGCCGACCCGGGCGAGTGGGTGTCGGCGGCGCTGGCCGTGGTCTTCATCGCCGGCGCCTACCTGACCCTGCGCACCGGGTACGCGCTGGCCACCGCCTGCATCTCCGGGTACGTGGTGTTCCTGCTCGGCCTGGAGGACGTCGACCCGACCCAGACCGCGGTGGACCGGATCGCCATGACCCTGCTCGGCGGCGCCCTCGCGCTCGGCGCCTACGCGCTGTTCCCCACCTGGCAGACCGCCCGGCTGCCCGAGCGGCTGGCCGAGTGGCTGGCCGCCGTCGGCCGGTACGCGGCCGCGGTGGTCGCCGCCCTCGGCGAGCCGGACGAGCGGCACACCCGGATCGTCCGGGACACCCTGCTGGACGTCCGCGAGGCCCGCTCCGAGATGCTCGAGGCCCAGCAGCGGGCCGACGCCGAGCCGCACCGGGACCCCGACCGGCTGACCGAGCTGCCGCGCAAGCAGCTCGACCGGGCCCGGGCCGCCGTCGGCCTGCTCGGCCGCTCCACCGTGCTGATGGAGGCCCACCTGCCGGCCGCCGACAGCCCGCCGCTGCCCGGCACGGCCGCCTTCGCCGAGGAACTGCGGGACTCCACCGCCATCGCGGCGGCCGCCATCCTGCTCGGGCACCCGGCGGACTTCTCCGCCCTCCGGGCCGCCCACGAGACCTGGGACGAGGTGCTCGCCACCCTGCCGCCGGAGACCGGGGCCGAGGACCGGGTCGCGGTCGCCCGCGGCGGGGCCAGGCTGCTGATGCAGGCCGTCGCCGACCTGGAGAAGGCCGTCCGGCCGCGCCGGGTGGCGGGGCCCGTACCCTCGAAGGCGTGACGAAGACGGGTGTGCCCCTGACGGGCGAGCAGTACGACGAGGCCTTCACACCGGACGACCGCGAGATCGGCGTGGGCCCGCACCCCGGGCCGTGGCCGGCCGGACCGCACTACGACCCGGAGCTGCTGGCCGCCGGCGACCGCCGCAACGTGACCGACCGCTACCGGTACTGGACGCACGAGGCGATCGTCGCCGACCTGGACACCCGCCGGCACGGCTTCCACGTCGCGGTGGAGAACTGGCAGCACGACTTCAACATCGGCTCGGTGGTGCGCACCGCCAACGCGTTCCTGGCCGAGCAGGTGCACATCGTCGGCCGCCGGCGCTGGAACCGGCGCGGCGCCATGGTCACCGACCGCTACCAGCACCTGCGCCACCACGAGGACGTCGCCTCGCTGGCCGCCTTCGCCGCCGCCGAGGACCTGCCGCTGATCGGCATCGACAACCTGCCCGGCGCCGTGCCGATCGAGACCTTCGAGCTGCCCGAGCGCTGCGTCCTGCTGTTCGGCCAGGAGGGCCCCGGCCTGACCGAGGCCGCCTGGGAGCACGCCACCGCGGTCTGCTCGATCGCCCAGTACGGCTCGACCCGCTCGATCAACGCGGGCGCGGCGGCCGCCATCGCCATGCACGCCTGGGTGCGGGTGCACGGCGCGGCGGCCCCGGCCGTCAGCTGAACAGCAGCCGCCAGGTCTCCGGGCCCGGGTACCCGTCGGCGTCGGCCCCGGACCAGCCCTGCGCCCGCTGGAACGCCTGCACGTTGAGCCGGTCCGCCTCGCCCCAGTCGGGGCTCGGGCCCTCGGTGTAGGAGCGGCCGTAGCCCTTGCGGACCAACTGCTCACCGAGCTGCTGCACGGCCGGGCCGACCCGGCCGGGGCCGAACGCGGCGGCGCCGGGGAAGGCCGGGACGGCCGGTCCGGGCGGCGGCGGGACGGGCGCGGGCGCCGGGGCGGGCGCGCCGGCCGGCGGGATGTCCTTGCCCAGGCCGTGCACCAGCAGACCCCAGGTGTCCCGGCCCGGGTAGCCGTCGGCCTCGGCGCCCGACCAGCCCTGGGCCAGCTGGAACGCCTGGGTGGCCAGCCGGTCCGCCTCGCCCCACTGCGGGCCCGGCCCGACGCGGTAGAACCGGCCGCCGCCGCGGGCGGTCAGCAGCTCGCCGAGCCGCTGGACGTAGGCGTTGGACTGCCCGGGGCCGAACAGGCCCGCGCCGGGGAAGGCGTCGGGGTCGGGCGCGGGTGCCGGTGCCGGCGCGGGGTCGGGAGCCGGTGCCGACAGGCCCCGGTAGCGGTACGGCAGGTAGGAGGCGGAGTTGCTCCAGTAGGCGTACGGCGTCGCGCGGGTCATGGTGGCCGGGCTGGTCTGCTCGTACGCGGTGTACCGGGTGCGGGCGGCGTCCGTCCAGCCGCCGAAGAGGACGGCGTGCGAGCCGCCCTCGGGGTCGGCGGGGTTGTTGTACAGCAGGATGTCGCCGGGCTGCAGGTCGTCCCGGGTGATCCGGTCGGCGAAGTCCGGCAGTGTCCAGGTGGTCTGACTGCTCCCCAGGCCCCAGGCCATCGAGACGAAGCCGGAGCAGTCCTGCCGGTAGCCGTCGGTCCAGTAGCTGCTCATGCTGTACGGCACGTGCTGGTCGACCCAGCGGCGGGCCCTGGCGAGGATCTCGGCCCGGGTGGTGGCGGGGGTGGCGGTGCGCAGCCGGGGGGTGGCGCCCTGGCCGCCGTAGAGTCCGCTGACCTCGCCCTGCGGGGCGTCGGGTATCGGCGCGTCGGTGCCGTCGCCGGGTATCGGGGCGCCGACGGCGCCCGCGGTGGCGGCGGGGCCGCCGAGCACGGTGCCCAGGGCGGCCAGCAGCACGGCGGCGCGGCGGGCGCCCCGGGCGGCGGGGTGGCCGCCGTCCTCGGTCCGGGCGGCGTGCAGCCGGGCGAGCCGGCGGGCGCCACAGCCCCGGCAGGCGCAGCCGTCGTCCGGCGGGGCCTCGGTGAACTCGATCAGCACGGTGAGCCTGCCCTTCCGTCGTGGGGAGTGGGCATTCATTCCACGCCGGATTGAGGGAATATCACCTGAAGATATAACAAATAGGTCATCGCCCTGGGGGTCCGGCGGTGGGCCTCAGTGATCGGTCCAGGTCAGTGGGGTGGCGTGGGCGAGGTGGACCACCGCGGTGACCGTGTAGTGGACGACCGGGGCGTCGGGGTCGGCCCAGTCGACGGTGGCGCGGCCGGTCAGCAGGAGTGCGGCGCCGGTCTCCCAGTCGGGGACCAGCAGGCCCGCGGCGGGGTTCAGCTCCAGGTTCCCCAGGGTCATGAACATGGTGTTGCCCGGGAATTCGGGCCAGCTCAGCCGGTCGGGGGCGTGCACGGTGAGCACGCCGGGGGCGCCGCCGCGGTGCGAGGCGTCGACCTTGCCGTCCGGGTCGGCGGTGGCCACGAAGAAGGTGTCGGCGCAGCCCACCGCCAGCTGCTGGGGGAGCGTCAGGGCGGTGCCGGTGGTGGCGGCGGCCGCCTTGGCGGGCGCGTCGTGCGGGCTGCGGCGCCGGATGTGCTTCGGGCAGTTGGCGTACACCTGCTCGGCGGCGATCAGCAGGCCGCCCCGGCCGTCCGGTACGGCGCGCCCGTTGACCCGCATCCGGCGCCGTCCGGCCGGGTCGAGCGCGATGGTGCCGACCTCGGCGCCGCCGGCCAGTGCCTCGGCCAGCGGGTCCCCGGCCACCGGACCGGCGGCGACGGCCAGGGTGTGCTCGTCGGGGGCCCGCAGGAAGCCCGCCGGGCCGCTCAGCGTGGTCGCCCAGAGCTGGCCCGCGCGGTCGGCGGCGCCCACCACCAGGGTGCGGCGCTCGGTGAGGAACCGGGCGGCCACCGGGGGGATGGCTGCGCCGATGGACCGCCCCACGTGGTCGGCCCGCTCCAGCTGCCCGGTGCGGCGCTGGACGGCCCGCTCGCCCCGGTGGTAGCGCGCCCCGGGCCCGGTCATTAGAAGAACCCGCAGGTCGGGGCGGTGCCGTGGGGTGCCTCGGCGGCGGTGTCGGCGATGCCCGCGGGGGTGTAGATCTCCAGCCGGATGCCGTCGGGGTCGGTGAAGAACACCCCGCCGGAGGCCGAGCCCTCGCGGTGCGGCACCACGCCGTCGTGGGCGAACGCCGCGCCCAGCTCCCGCAGGGTCCGCTCGGCGGCCCGGACCTCGTCCGGCGAGTCGACCTGGAACGAGAGGTGGTGCAGCCCGGGGCGGGCCGTCTCGAAGCCGCCGGCGGACTGCTGCCAGAGCGTCAGGACCAGTCGGCCGTCCCGGCCGAGCATGGCGTACCGGCGCTCGGGGTCGGTGCCCTCGGCGGTCACCTCCAGGCCCAGCAGCCGCCGGTAGAAGGCGCAGGAGCGGTCGAGGTCGGTGACGTTGAGACCGATGTGACCGGTCTGCAGGGTGGGGAGGACGGGTGCGGCGGTACCGGACATGCGGACACACTCCCAGGACGGGTCGGCTCGACCGTGCTAACCATTACTGATGACAGTAGGGGTTAGTCCAGGCGGGCGTCAAACCGTTCTGGAGTTGTGTACCGGTTAGAGGATCACTCCCACTGCCAGCGGATCCCCACCTGCCCGGGCTGCTGGTCCGGCGAGAGCACGTGGGCGCTGGCCGAGGCGCCGATCCACAGCTGCTGGTGATGGCGGTCCACCTCGGCGCCCGGATCGCGGTCGAAGCGCTCGCAGTGCGCCGGTACCGCGGCCGGGTCGAAGTGCACCTGCAGCACGTACTCCCGCACCGGCGCGGCGAAGAACCGCCCGTAGTCGGTGGTCGGCCCGGTGTCGGGGATCGCCACCTCGTACTCGAAGACGGTGGAGTCGCCGAGGCCGAGCGGCCGGTCCAGCAGCAGCTCGGCGACCAGCAGGCCGTTGTCCGGACGGCGCCGGACCCGGCCGAGCCGGGCGTGCCGCACCGAGGTGATCTCCGGGCAGCCGGCCGCGCCCTCGTCCGCCTTGTGCACCACCACCAGGCGGGCCACGTCGGCCACCGTCGCCCGGACCACCTGGCGCATCCGCAGCAGGTAGCCGCGCCGGCCGGCGTCGACGAAGTAGGAGTCGTGGATGGACAGCCGCTCCAGCTGTCCGGTGGGCGGCGCGTCGAGCTCCACGAAGACCTCGCTGATCTCCTGCTCGCCGGGCCAGACGTCCTCCACCCGCAGGGCGTCCGGGCAGGCGGGGGTGACCCAGCGCCCGCGCGGCCGGGGCGGGCCGAGCTGCGCGGTGAGCGCGTCCGTGGGCAGTCCGAGCAGCTGTTCCAGCAGCAGGACGGCGCGCAGTGAGGTGGCCCGTTCGGGCTGGCTGCGCCCGCGGCGCCAGTAACTGAGCGTGGTGACACTGACCCTGACGCCCTGTTTGGCGAGGGCGGCCCGGATCCGGTCGAGGCTGAGGCCGCTGGCCTCGATCGCGAGGTTGAGGGTCTCGGCGAAGCCGCTCGGCGGGGCGGCGGGCGGCGTTCTGGGGGCCGGCTGCCCCGGGACGGCCGGTGCCGGGCCGGGCGGGGCTGCCGCCCCGTTGTCCCGTCGGCCTACCAGCCGGAGGCGACCGGCCTGCTGCGGTTGCTGTGAGCCCATCCCGACACCTTCCCCACCAGGTGAGTTCGGCGGGTTCAGCCCGGCGCGCACCTGCGCCGGGAGTTGTGCCACCGAGCTGTGGGAACCCTACGCACGGCCAGAGGTTACGTCATCAACTTGGACATATGACAGTGGTCACGACAAGGAATCGGAAAATCAATCGATCTTGAAACATTGTGGAAACAACAGTACCTGCCCGGACCCTCGCAGGTCCGGGCAGGTGCTGAGGTCTAAACCACATTGACCCGATGAGCGAAAGTCAGGAAATGCTCAGCGTGGCGTCGTCGACAACGAAGCTGGTCTTCAGCGAGGAGTCCTCGACGCCGGTGAACTTCAGCGTCACGGTCTGCCCGGCGAAGGCCGACAGGTCGAAGGTCTTCTGCACGAACCCGGTGGCCGCGTTGGCGTTGGAGTACGTCGCCAGCGTGGTCGAACCGGCCTGGACGGTCAGCTTGTCGTACGCGGTCGAACCGGTCTCCGCGGTGTCGATGTGCACCCAGAAGCTGAACGAGGCCTTGCAGCCGGCCGGGATCGACACGGTCTGCGACAGGGTGTCGGTGTGCGAGGAGCCGTAGCCGTCCATCCACGCCTTCCAGGAGCCCGCGTGCGCGGCCTCGCCGGAGGCGTTGTCGACCACGCCGCTGGAGGCGGTCCACGGGGCCGCGGTGCCGGTCTCGAAGCCGCCGTTGCCGATCAGCTGGGCGGCCGTGCAGCCGCCGGTGGGCGGGGTGGTGGTGCCGCCGCCGAGCAGCGCGCTGGTCAGCTGGTCGGCGACCGGGGTGCCCCAGCCGGTGACCTGGTCGTAGCCGGCCTTGGTGGAGAAGTCCTGGTTCTTGCCGGAGGTGACGTCGTGGAAGACCGAGCCGTAGCTGCTGGAGTTGGCCAGCGCGTAGAGCTTGGGGTTGGCCTCGCCGAGCACCGCCTGGCCGGCCGCCTTGGCCTTCTGGTTGTACAGCGCGGTGTAGCCGGACCACAGCGGCGCGGCCGCCGAGGTGCCGCCGTAGGTCTGCCAGCCGCCGACCGTGTAGATCGCGAAGCCGCTGGCCGGGTCGGCGTTGGAGGAGACGTCCGGGACGGTGCGCATGGTGCCGCTCACCCCGGTGCCGGTCTGCCAGGACGGCTTGGCGAACTGGGTGGAGACGCCGCCGCCCGCGGTGGACCAGGCGCTCTCCGAGGAGTAGGCGTTGCCGCTCACCTTGAGGTTGGTGCCGCCGACGCCGGTGTTGTACGGGCTGGACGCCGGGAAGTCGACCGCCTTGACGCTCGAGCCGCTGTCCGAGCGGGTGCAGTCGCGCGAGCCGTCGTCACCGGAGGCCGAGAAGATCGATATGCCCTGGGCGGCGGCCTGCTTGAAGGAGTTGTTCACCGCGGTCATCGAGGCCGCGGTGGTGTCCGGCTCGCAGGAGCCCCAGGAGATCGAGATGACCGAGGCCCGGTTGTCCGCCACGATCTTGGCGGCCATGTCGATCTCGCCCTGGTCGCTGTTGGGGGCCTCGTAGACCAGCTGGGTGGCCTTCGGGGCGACGCCGCGGACGATCTCGCTGTCCAGCTCGACCTCGCCCTGGCCCTCGCCCGGCTTGCTGTCGTAGCTCGCGCCGTCCACCGAGACGGTGGAGACCGCCGGGCCGGACAGGCCGTACTGGCCGTCGTAGGTGGTCAGGTTCGAGGACTGGTAGCCGTCGAACTCCCAGAGCGCGACGGTCACCCCGGTACCGTCGGCGCCGACCTTGCCCAGGTTGTAGGCGCCGTCGTACTGCGCCGGGCCGAAGCCGCTGGGCGCGGCCTTCGGGGTCGAGCCGTTCGGCTTGGCCAGCTGGGCCTTGCGCACGGTGTGGTTGTTCAGGCCGAGCACGCCGTCGACCACGCCGGCCAGCGCGGCCGGCACCGAGGCGGCGGAGTCGTTGGCGAAGAAGGTCCGGCCGCCCTGGGTCGGGTCGGTGTAGGAGCTCTCGTGGGTGCCGAAGGCCTTGGCCAGCTGGTCGGCGGTGCCCTGGGCATTGACCACCTGGCGGTTGGCGCTGACCGAGGAGACGGACAGGCCCTGCGAGGTCAGGAACGCGCGGACCTGCTCCACGTCGGCCTGGGTCGGGCCGTAGGCGGCGGTGAACTGCTCCGGCGTCAGGTAGTGGCCGTACTCCGGGGTGCCCGGGGTGGCCACCGCGGCCAGGAAGCGGTCCAGGCCGGCGGTGTTGCGCAGCTTGAGGCTGACCGACACCGAGAGCTGCTGCGCGGCGGGGACGTCGCCCTGCTTCTGCGAGCGGGCCACCGCGGGGGTGACGGTGTTGGGCAGGGACACGCGGGCGCTGGCGTTGGGGACCGGCGCGGCCTGGGCGGTGGAGACGCCCAAGGAGAAGGCGGTGAGCGGCAGGACGGCGATAGCCGCGGAAAGGGCGAGCGAGCGGGGTCGCACGGGCTCCTCCGGAAAGTGTGGGGCGTTCCGGGTTCGAAAACGCTTTCCAGACCCTCGCAGAGAATTCGAGTGAATAGGCCCATGGCCCGGCAATTGCTTACTAAAGAACAGTCAAGTGTGGACGGCGAATTCATGAACAGAATTGGTGCCGATGAATACAGTGAATAGCGCCCGAGGAGAACGGAGTTACACTCGGCCCCATGGCTGACCCCCGCGACCCGCGCCCGCTGACCGGCGAACCGCTCTCGCTCGATCTGCTCAACACGCGCTGGGCCGGCACCCCCGTCAACGACCTGCTCACCGACCTCGACGGCTACCGTACCTGGCTCGCCTCCAACTGCCTCGCCGGGCGCTGCCCCGCCGACCAGCAGGGCCTCGACGCCGTCCGGGCCACCCGCGACGCGCTGCAGTCGCTCCTCGACGACGCCGCGGCCGGCCGGCCCGCCGACCCGCGGGCGCTCAACGCGATCCTCGCCCGCGGCCGGCTGCGCCACAGCCTGACCCCGGACGGCCCCGAGCAGCGCGTCGAGGTGGACGGCGAGCAGTGGCTGGCCGCCTGGCTCGCCGCCGACAATTACCTCGAACTCCTCGGCCGGGGCGCGCACCGCATCAAGGCCTGCGCCCACCCCAACTGCATTCTTCACTTTTTCGACACATCCCAGAACGGCCGCCGCCGGTGGTGCTCGATGGCCGTCTGCGGAAATCGGGCGAAAGCCGCCAGACACTACGAGAAGGCCACCCGCTGACCGGTGGGGGAACGCTACTCGGACGCGCTGCCCAGCCACTCGGTCAGGGCCGCCCGCAGCTCCCCCTCGGTCGGGTCGACGGCCGCCCAGGCCGCGTAGCCGTCCGGCCGCACCAGCAGCACGGTGTCCCGCAGCTTGCCGTGCGGGTCGGCCGGGGCCGCAGTCACCAGCCGCTGCGCCCACGGCCCGGCCACCGGCAGCTCGTCGTTGGCGACCAGCACCGCCCGGCCGGCCCGCAGCGCCTCGTACAGCCGCGCCGGACCGCCCGGCCGGTCCACCGCCAGCCGCAGGTCAGGTACCCGCCGCCCGGCCAGCGGGTGCGCGTCGGCCGGCGCCGGGTAACGGATCGCCAGGCCGGACACCTGCCGGGCGCCGAGCCGGGCCAGCGGGCCGAGCCGGTCGGCCGCCGAGACCACCACCGACCGCAGCGCCCGGGTCGGCGCGGACTGCGCGAGCGCGGCCCGGATCAGCGCGCCCGAGCTGCGCAGCACCGCCCGGCCGACCGGGTGGCGCTCCTGCTGGTAGCTGTCCAGCAGGGCGTCGGTGGCCTCGCCCCGGCAGGCCGCGACCAGCTTCCAGCTCAGGTTGGCGGCGTCCTGCAGGCCGGTGTTCATGCCCTGGCCGCCGGCCGGGGAGTGGCAGTGCGCCGCGTCCCCGGCCAGGAAGACCCGGCCCGAACGGTAGCTGGGCACCTGGCGTTCGTCGCTGTGGAAGCGCGACAGCCAGCGCGCGTCGTGCAGACCGAGGTCCTGCCCGAGCACCGTACGGGTGAGCTCGGCCAGCTCGGACAGGTCGGGCCGGGCGTCGTCCCGCACGCGCCGGTGCCGGTCCCAGGCGATCACCCGGTACCAGCCGTCGCCGAACGGCACCAGGAAGGCGAACCCCGCCTCGGTGGCACCGACCGTCAGCACCTCCTCGGGCTCACGCTCCAGCCGGACGTCGGCCAGCAGCACCGAGTCCACCACCGACTCACCGGGGAACGGGATGCCCAGCAGGTCCCGGACGGCGCTGCGCACACCGTCCGCGCCGACCACGTACCGCGCCCGGTGCTCCTCCAGCGGCCCGTCGGCGCCGCCCCGGCGGCAGGTCACCGTCACCGACCGGCCGTCCTGCCGCAGCCCGGTCACCTCGGCGCCCCGCAGGATCGTCGCACCGGCCTTCGACGCCCGCTCCTGGAGCAGGCGTTCGGTGTTGGACTGCGGGGTGATCAGCACGAACGGGAAGCGGCTGCGCAGCTGCCCCAGCTCGATCCGCAGCCGGCCGAACAGCCGCAGCGAGCGCAGCGCCGTCCCGGTCGCCACCAGGTCGTCGGCCAGAGCGCGGGCGTCCAGCAGCTCCAGGGTGCGGGCGTGCACGGCGAACGCCCGGGTCAGGTTCGACTCGGTGTCGCGCTTCTCCAGCACCGTCACCCGCAGCCCGGCCGCGGCGAGGTCGCCGGCCAGCAGGAGGCCGGTCGGGCCGGCTCCCACGACCAGTACGTCGGAGCCGATCTGATTGTCTGACATAGGCCATCTCCCGGTGGTCGGCACGGCACTTCGGGGCTGCGCGTCGGAACGCGGTGCGACGGGGCGGGCGGCGCGGTCCGGCTTCTCAGGGTGCTCTCAGCCTCCCATCATCGCGGCCCCATCCGGGGCTGTGAATGTCCTTCCCATGACTCAGCCCCTGACGCACGGCACGGCCCTGGTCGATCCGGCGTCCACGGACCGGCGCAAGCCGCGCGTGGGCACCGTCGAGGTGGTCGTCCCCGTCTTCAACGAGGAGCACACCGTCGAGCGGTGCGTCCGCCGCCTGCACGCCTACCTCGACGAGACCTTCCCCTACCCGTACCGGATCACCGTCGCCGACAACGCCAGCACCGACGGCACCTGGGCGGTGGCCACCGCGCTGGCCGCCGAGTTCCCCCGGGTGAACGCCGTCCACCTGGACCTCAAGGGCCGCGGCCGGGCGCTGCGCCAGGTCTGGGGCGCCAGCGAGGCCGACGTGGTGGCCTACATGGACGTCGACCTGTCGACCGGCCTGGAGGCGTTCCTGCCGCTGGTCGCGCCGCTGCTGTCCGGCCACAGCGACCTGGCCATCGGCAGCCGGCTGCACCGCGGCTCGGCGGTGGTGCGCGGCCCCAAACGGGAGTTCATCTCGCGCACCTACAACCTGCTGCTGCGGGCCACCATGGCGGCCAAGTTCTCGGACGCGCAGTGCGGGTTCAAGGCCGGGCGCACCGAGGTGGTCCGGCGGCTGCTGGAGGAGGTGGAGGACAACGCCTGGTTCTTCGACACCGAGCTGCTGCTGCTGGCCGAACGGTCCGGCCTGCGGATCCACGAGGTGCCGGTGGACTGGGTGGACGACCCGGACAGCCGGGTGGACATCGTCCGCACCGCGCTGGACGACCTGCGGGGGATGGCCCGGGTGGCCCGCCGCTCGCTGGCCGGCACCGGCCGGGTGGAGCTGCCTGAGCGGGTCCGGCAGGCGCAGCTGCCGCCGGGCCTCGGCTGGCAGCTGGCGAGCTTCGCGGTGATCGGGACCCTGTCCACGCTGGCCTACGTGCTGCTGTTCCTGATGCTGCGCCAGGCGGTGCCGGCGCTGTTCGCCAACGCGCTGGCCCTGGGGGTGACGGCGGTGGTCAACACGGCGGCCAACCGGCGTTTCACGTTCGGCGTCACCGGCCGCCGGGACGCCCTGAAACACCAGGTGGAGGGCGGGATCGCATTCCTGCTGGGCCTGGTGCTGAGCAGCGCCGCGATCGGGCTGCTGCACCTGCTGCGGCCGCAGTCGGCGCACGCGGCGGAGCTGGCCGCGCTGGTGGCGGCGAACGCGCTCGCCACGGTGGTGCGGTTCCTGCTGCTGCGGGTGTGGGTGTTCAACCCGCGCCGGGCCCGGCGGTCCTGACGCCCAGCCACGAGAACTCCGGTGGCCCGCTCCGACTCCCCCCGGGAGCGGGCCACCGGACCGGTTGTCAGACGTGCCGGCGGATCTCGACGGTGCGGAACCGGTTGGCGACGAAGGCGCCGTCGCAGTAGGCCGCGTTGGCCGCCGGGTTGGCGCCGGTGCCGTGCAGGTCGGAGAAGGCCGCGGTCTGGTTGACGAAGACCCCGCCGGTGAGGTTCAGCGAGAGTGAGACGCCGGCGTCCAGGCAGGCGTCGACCAGCGCGGCCTCGACCTCCTCGGAGACCGTGTAGGCCCCGGCGGTCATCGCGCCGTGCTCCTTGACGGTGCGGCGCAGCAGCTCGACCGCCGCCTCGGTGGAGTCCACCGCGACCGCGAACGCCACCGGGCCGAAGCACTCGCCGAGGAACGCCGCCCGGTCGTCCGGCTTGTCCGCGTCGACCGTGATCAGCGCGGGGGTGCGGATGGTCGCGCCGGGGAACTCGGCCGACTCCACCACCCGCGGGGCCAGCGCCGGCTCGCCGTACTCGCCGCCGGCCGCGGCGACCGTGCGGGCCAGCACGCCCGGGTTGACCACGGCGCCGAGGATCGCGGCGGCCTTGGCGTCGTCGCGCAGCAGGCCCTGGACGGCGGCGGCGAGGTCCGCGACCACCTCGTCGTAGGACTTGGAGCCCTCGTCGGTGCGGATGCCGGTGCGCGGGATCAGCAGGTTCTGCGGGGTGGTGCACATCTGGCCGCTGTAGAGGGACAGCGCGAAGGCCAGGTTGCCGAGCATGCCGCGGTAGTTGTCGGTGGAGTCGATCACCACCGTGTTGAGGCCGGCCTTCTCGGTGTAGACCAGGGCCTGGCGGGCGTTGTCCTCCAGCCAGTCGCCGAAGGCGGTGGAGCCGGTGTAGTCGATCAGCTTGACCTCGGGGCGGACGGCCAGCGTCTTGGCGATCGTGCCGCCCTCGTGCTCGGCGGCCAGGCACACCAGGTTGGGGTCGAAGCCGGCCTCGGCGAGCACCTCGCGGGCCACCTCGACGGTCATCGCGAGCGGGAGCACGGCCCGCGGGTGCGGCTTGACCAGGACCGGGTTGCCGGTGGCCAGCGAGGCGAACAGGCCCGGGTAGCCGTTCCAGGTCGGGAAGGTGTTGCAGCCGATCAGCAGCGCCAGGCCGCGCGGCACCACGGTGAACTCCTTGACCATGGTGAGCGGGTCGCGCTTGCCCTGCGGCTTGGTCCACGGCGCGCTCTGCGGCAGCCGGGTCTGCTCGGCGTACGCGTAGGCGACGGCCTCCAGACCGCGGTCCTGGGCGTGCGGGCCGCCGGCCTGGAAGGCCATCCCGTACGCCTGGCCGGTGGTGTGCATCACCGCGTGCGCGAACTCGTGCGAGCGGGCGTTGATCCGGGCCAGGATCTCCAGGCAGACCGCTGCCCGGGCCGCCGGGCCGGCCGCCGCCCAGCCGGGGCGGGCCGCCTCCAGCGCGGCGATCAGCGCGTCCGGGTCCGCGTGCGGGTAGCTGACGCCGAGCTCGATCCCGTACGGCGAGGCCTCGCCGCTCACCGGGTCGCCGCCGGCCGGCTGGCCCGCGATCTCGAACAGCCGGCCGAGGCGGGCCTCGAAGGCGGCCTTGCCGTCCGCCGGGCCGCTCTCGCCGTAGGCCTTCGGGAACTCCGGGTACGGGGACCAGTAGTCGCGGCTCCCGATCGCGGCGAGGGCGCGGTCGAGGGTCTCCTGGTGGCGTTCGATCAGTTCGGCGACCGGAGGGGTCGGGGTCGCAGCAGCCATGGTGCGCTCCTCATAGGGGCGGGCTCGGTGAGGCGGTGCAGGGTACACCTCAGCGTAACCGAACGATCGGTCGGGGCAAGACCCCCCGGGGGGTTGCGTCCGGAGCGCCCGCCCGCCCGCGGCCTACGGGATGCCGAGCTCGAACAGCACGTAGCCCGCGTACCAGCCGGAGGCGACGGCCGCGGTGCCGAGCACCACGGCCAGCGAGGTGCGCGACAGCCGGCGCAGGGCCACCGCGACCGGGATGAACAGCGGGAAGGCGGGGAGCAGGTAGCGGGAGGTGTTGCCGAAGATCTGCTGGCTGCCGAGCACCAGGACGATGGTGACCACCGTGTAGACGAGCAGGTGGACCGGCAGGCGCAGCCGGACCAGCAGGGTCAGCAGGATCGGCAGCGTGACCACCAGCAGGACACCGATCAGGTCCTCGGTCGGGTAGGCGAACAGGTAGTTGTTGTGGCCGAGCAGCACGCCCTCGAAGACCTTCAGGGTGTGCGCGCCGCTGTCGAAGTAGTGCAGCCAGCCGCCGCGCTGCAGCTTGAAGTAGCCGGTCAGGTCGCCCATCTGCCAGCCGACCCAGGCGATGTAGCCGAACAGGCCGAGCGGGGCGACGGCCCCGGCCACCAGCGGGCCGAGCACGCCGTCCCGGCGGCGGTACAGGGCGAGCAGCGCGGCCACCCCGAGCGCGGCCACCAGGGCTGCGGCGGTCGGCCGGTTGAGCCCGGCGACGAAGGTGGTGACCCCGGCCGCGAGCCAGTTGCGCTCCAGCACGAACCAGCAGGCCCAGACGGCCAGCGCGACGAACAGCGAGTCCGAGTAGACCGCCCACTCGGCCCCCGAGCCGGGGAACACGCCCCACAGCGCCGCCGCGATCACACCGGTGCGGCGGTCGGTCAGCGCCGCCGTGAGCCGGTAGATCCCCGCCGCCGCGACGAACGACGCCACCACCGAGACCAGCATCCCCGCGCCGTACAGGCCGAGGCCGGTGACCGCCGAGACCATCTTGATCAGGCCGGGGTACAGCGGGAAGAACGCCGAGGAGTCCTGCTGGTACGACCAGACCTGGCCGACCAGCGGCACCAGGTGCGGGTGGTAGCCGTTCTGCGCCACCTGCTGGTACCACCAGCCGTCCCAGCCGCCGAGCACGTCCCACGGGTGCCTGCCGCCGCCGAACCGGGGGTCCTTGGTGAGGTACTCGCCGGACCACTCCAGCAACCGCATGAACACCGCGAAGCCGATCAGCTTCACCGCGCCGTACAGCGCCAGCGCCGGGCCGTACTCCCGCGCCGCGCCGCGGGCCCCGGCGCGCAGCCGCCCGGGGCGCCCGGCCGGGGCGGGGCCCGGTCCGGTGGTGTGCGGAGGTCCCTCGACGTCCGCTTCGGCCATCACGTCCATGGGGATGTGGTCCTGACTTCCGCTGGTGGTCACCCGGAGATGATCCCCCAGTGTGCCGTGCGCCCCCAAGGCCGAACAGTGGTCCGTACCAATCCGTCCTGCCGGTGTCCGGGAGGGCGCGGGTAAACTCCCAGCACCGCCGGGCCGAGGCCCCGAACCGGGAGTGTCCGATGACTTCAGTGCCGCCGCCCGCCGTCACACTCTCCGTGGTCGTGCCGATGTTCAACGAGCAGGAGGCGCTGCCCGCCCTGGTCGAGCGGCTGCGGCCGGTCCTCGACGGCATCGGCGTGCGCTACGAGGTGGTCGCCGTCGACGACGGCAGCGCCGACAAGACCCCGGCCCTGCTCCGGGACGCCCGGGCCGCGTGGCCCGAGCTGAGGGTGATCAGGCTGCGCCGCAACAGCGGCCACCAGGCCGCCCTCACCGCCGGCCTGCACCGGTCGGCCGGCGCGTACGTCGCCAGCATCGACGCCGACCTCCAGGACCCGCCCGAGAAGATCCCCGAGATGCTGGAGCTGGCCCGCACCCGGCAGCTCGACGTGGTCTACGGCGTCCGCGGCGACCGCAGCACCGACAGCGGCTTCAAGCGCCGCACCGCGGGCGCCTACTACTGGCTGATGCGACGGCTGGCCGGCAAGCAGGTGCCCGCCCAGGCCGGGGACTTCCGGCTGCTCAGCCGGGAGGCCGTCGACGCCCTGAAGTCGCTGCCCGACCAGCAGCAGGTCTACCGCCTGCTGGTGCCGTGGCTGGGCTTCCCCAGCGGGGAGGTGCACTACCACCGCGACGAGCGGGTGGCGGGCGAGACCAAGTACCCGCTCAGCAAGATGGTCCGGCTCGCGCTGGACAGCGTCACCGGCTTCTCCGCGGCGCCGCTGCGGATCGCCACCTGGCTGGGGGTGGTGAGCTTCTTCACCTGCCTGGCGATGCTGGTCTTCACCATGACCGCCTACCTGGCCGGCCACACCGTGCCGGGCTGGACCTCGCTGTTCACCGGCATCCTGTTCATCGGCGGGGTGCAGCTCATCTGCGTCGGCCTGCTCGGCGAGTACATCGGGCGGATCTACACCGCGGTGCAGCGGCGGCCCACCTACTTCATCGCCGACGACTCCGCAGACGACCCGGCCCGGGAGTTCTGACCCGAACCGCACGCGCCAGGACCCGTCCAGGACCCGGCCCCGGCTCCCCGGGCCCGCGGACGCCGGGGATACTCGTGCACATGGCCGAGAACTCCACCCGCACCGCGTACACCGTCGACTCGCTGCTCGCCGTCACGGTGGAGGTCTTCAACGAGCGGGGCTACGACGGCACCTCGATGGAGGACCTGTCGCGGGCGGCCGGCATCTCCAAGTCCTCGATCTATCACCACGTCCGGGGCAAGGAGGAGCTGCTCAGGCTGGCCGTCGGACGGGCCCTGGACGCCCTGTTCGGCATCCTCGAGGAGCCCGCGGCGGCCACCGGCCGTTCGGTGGACCGGCTGGAGCACGTGGTGCGCCGCACCGCCGAGGTCCTGCTCGCCGAACTCCCCTACGTGACACTGCTGCTGCGGGTGCGCGGCAACACCGGGACCGAGCAGTGGGCGCTGGAGCGCCGGCGCGACTTCGACCACCGGGTGGCCGAGCTGCTGCGCGCCGCCGTGGCCGAGGGTTCGCTGCGCTCCGACGTCGAGCCGAGGCTGGCCACCCGGCTGCTGTTCGGCATGATCAACTCGATCGTGGAGTGGTACCGCCCGGGCAGCCGCAGCGCCGACGGGGTCGCCGACGCGGTGGTCCACCTCGCGTTCGACGGCCTGCGGGCCGCCGACCGCGCAGCACGCCCGCAGGGCGCCTAGCTCCGCGGCGGACCGGGGCGGTTCAGCGGGTCGGGCTACGGTGCCGGGTCCGGCGGGACCTGGTCGGTCTCCTCGAACACCAGCAGGGTCTGCGTGGTGAGCACCTGCGGGACGGACTGGATCCGGTTCAGCACCAGCTCGCGCAGCGCCCGGTTGTCGGCCGTGTGGACCAGCAGCAGGACGTCGAACTCGCCGCCGACCAGTGCGATGTGCGCCACCCCCGGCAGCTGGAGCAGCTGCTCGCGCACCGTCCGCCAGGAGTTCTGGACGATCTTCAGGGTGATGTAGGCGGACGCCCCCTGCCCGGCCCGTTCGTGGTCGACCCGGGCGGTGAAGCCGCGGATGATGCCGTCCTCGACCATCCTGGATATCCGGGCGTAGGCGTTCGCCCGTGACACGTGCACCCGCTCGGCCACCGAGCGGATGGAGGCGCGACCGTCCTGCTGCAGGAGCCGCAGGATCGACCGGTCGACACGGTCGAGTCTGGACGTCTGTTCAGCCGACATGGCCCCCTACCCTCCCCGATTGGACGTGCTGATCCCAGGAGACCCCGGTTGAGGCCGAATGTCCACCACCTTGTCGCGACTGTGGCCAGAATGACCAGTCGACCGAACAATCGGTAGGGAGCGACGGCGCCCCGTGCCGCCGCCCGCCGCACCCGCACCACGGCATCACCACTGCCCCTGCAGCACCCTCCCCGACCCTTGGAGGTGCCCGAGATGACCGTTCTCGATCACAGACACCCGGCCGCCGTCCCCGGCTGGCTGCCCGGCGCCACCGGACCCCGGAGCGATCCGGCGCCGCTGCTGCCCGACGCCACCCCGGTCCGGGTGCTCGGCACCCCCGCGCTGGAGAAGACCGACCCCGAGCTGCTGCACGAGCTCTACCGCCGGCTGGTGGTCGGCCGCCGCTACAACCAGCAGGCCACCACCCTCACCAAGCAGGGCCGGCTCGCCGTCTACCCGGCCTCCACCGGCCAGGAGGCCTGCCAGGTGGCCGCCGCGATGGCCCTCGGCGAGCAGGACTGGCTCTTCCCCAGCTACCGCGACACCCTCGCGGTGGTCTCCCGCGGCGTCGACCCGCTGGAAGCGCTCACCCTGCTGCGCGGCAACGCCCACACCGGCTACGACCCCAAGGCCACCCGGACCGCCCCGCTCGCCACCCCGCTGGCCACCCAGGCCCCGCACGCCGTCGGCCTCGCCCACGCGGCCCGGCTGGCCGGCGACCCGGTGGTCGCGCTCGCCATGCTCGGCGACGGCGGCACCAGCGAGGGCGACTTCCACGAGGCGCTGAACTTCGCCGCCGTGCTGAACGCCCCGGTGGTCTTCCTGGTGCAGAACAACGGCTACGCCATCTCCGTGCCGCTCACCCAGCAGTCCGCCGCGCCGAGCCTCGCCCACAAGGCCGTCGGCTACGGCATCCCCGGCCGGCTGGTCGACGGCAACGACGCCCCCGCCCTGCACGCCGTCCTCACCGAGGCCGTCGAGCGGGCCCGCTCCGGCGGCGGCCCGACCCTGATCGAGGCACTCACCTACCGCATCGAGGCGCACACCAACGCCGACGACGCCACCCGCTACCGCGAGGACGACGAGGTCGCCGCCTGGCGCGAGCACGACCCGATCCTGCTGATGGAACGCCACCTGGCCGCCGCCGGGATGCTGGACGACGCGCTGGTCCGCGACTGCGCCGCCCAGGCCGAGGACCTCGCCGCCCGGATGCGCGCCGAGTTCCACGCCGACGCCCAGCTCGACCCGATGTCGCTGTTCGCCCACGTCTACGCCGAACCCACCCCCCAACTGCGCGAGCAGGCCGACCAGCTCGCCGCCGAACTCGCGGCCGAGGCCGAGGTGCACCACTGATGACCACCGCGACCCCCGTCCGCGGCGCCCGCACGGCCAGCATGGCGCAGGCGCTCAACTCGGCCCTGCGCGACGCCATGCAGGCCGACCCGGCGGTCCACGTCCTCGGCGAGGACGTCGGACAGCTCGGCGGTGTCTTCCGCATCACCGACGGCCTGACCAAGGAGTTCGGCGCCGACCGCTGCCTGGACACCCCGCTCGCCGAGGCCGGCATCCTCGGCACCGCCGTCGGCATGGCCATGTACGGCCTGCGGCCGGTGGTCGAGATGCAGTTCGACGCCTTCGCCTACCCGGCGATGGAGCAGCTGTTCTCGCACGTCGCCAAGATGCGCAACCGCACGGCCGGCCGGCTCCCGCTGCCGATCACCATCCGGATCCCCTACGGCGGCGGCATCGGCGGCGTCGAGCACCACAGCGACTCCTCCGAGGCCTACTACACCCACACCCCCGGCCTGCACGTGGTCACCCCGGCCACCGTCGCCGACGCGTACGGGCTGCTGCGCGCCTCGATCGCCTCCGACGACCCGGTGGTCTTCCTGGAGCCCAAGCGGCTCTACTGGGGCAAGACCGAGTTCGACCCGGCGCTCCCGGTCGAGCCGATCGGCAGGGCGGTGCTGCGCCGCACCGGCCGCTCCGCCGTGCTGATCACCTACGGGCCCTCGCTGCCGGTCTGCCTGGAGGCCGCCGAGGCGGCCCGGGCGGAGGGCTGGGACCTCGCGGTGCTGGACCTGCGCAGCCTGGTGCCGTTCGACGAGCAGACCGTCTGCGAGGTGGTCCGCTCGATCGGGCGGGCCGTCGTGGTGCACGAGGCGAGCGGTTTCGGCGGGGCGGGCGCGGAGATCGCCGCCCGGGTCACCGAGAAGTGCTTCCACCACCTGGCCGCGCCGGTGCTGCGGGTCACCGGTTTCGACATCCCGTTCCCGCCGCCGATGCTGGAGCACCACCACCTGCCCGGGGTGGACCGGATCCTGGACGCGGTCGCCCGGCTGCAGTGGGAGGACTGACGTGATGCCCGTGGTACGCGAGTTCACCCTGCCGGACCTCGGTGAAGGTCTCACCGGGGCCGAGGTGGTGCGCTGGATGGTCGAGGTCGGCGAGGTCATCGCCGTTGACCAGCCGGTGGTCGAGGTGGAGACCGCCAAGGCCGTGGTGGAGGTGCCCTGCCCGTACGGCGGTGTGGTCACCGCCCGGTTCGGCGAGGTGGGCGAGGAGGTGCCGGTCGGCGCGCCGCTGGTGACCGTCGCGGTCTCGCCCGGCGAGGGACCCCCGGTGACCGGCGGCGGCGCGGACGAGCGCCCGCTGGTCGGGTACGGGGTCGCCGACGGGCCCAAGGGCGCCCGGCGCGGCCGGATCCGCCCCGGCGCCCCGGCCGCCGCCGCGGCCGCTGCTCCGGTCATCGCTCCGGTCATTGCTCCGGCTCCGGCCGTACCGGTGGCGGTCGCCACCGCCGCGCCGTCGGTGGTCGCGGTGATCTCCCCGCTGGTCCGGCGGCTGGCCCGGGAGCACGGCGTCGACCTGGCCGCGCTCACCGGCAGCGGCCCGGACGGGCTGATCATGCGGGCCGACGTGGACCGCGCGGTCGCCGCGCCCGCCGCGCCCGCCGTGCCGGCGGCCGCCCCGGCCGTGGTGCCGGGCGCCGCCGAGGACGAGCTCGTCCCGCTGCGCGGCCTGCGCCGCACCGTCGCGGAGAAGCTCACCCGCAGCCACCACGAGATCCCCGCCGCGACCTGCTGGGTCGACGCGGACGCCACCGCCCTGATGGAGCTGCGCGCGCAGCTGAACCGCGCCGCCGGACCGAAGATCAGTGTGCTGGCGCTGCTGGCCCGGATCTGCACGGTGGCGCTGGCCCGCTTCCCGGAGCTCAACTCCAGCGTCGAGCCGGACGGTTCGGCGATCCGCCGGCACGCCGCCGTGCACCTGGGCTTCGCCGCCCAGGGCGAACGCGGCCTGGTGGTACCGGTGGTGCGGGACGCCCACACCCTGGGCACCGAGCGGCTCGGTGCCGAGCTGGCCCGGCTGACCGAGGCGGCCCGGGCCTCCTCGCTGACCCCGGCCGAGCTGACCGGCGGGACCTTCACGCTGAACAACTACGGCGTGTTCGGGGTGGACGGCTCGACCCCGATCCTCAACCACCCGGAGGCGGCGATGCTGGGGGTCGGCCGGATCACCCCGAAGCCGTGGGTGCACCAGGGGGAGCTGGCGGTCCGCCAGGTCACCCAGCTGTCCTTCACCTTCGACCACCGGGTCTGCGACGGCGGTACGGCGGGCGGGTTCCTGCGCTTCGTCGCCGACTGCGTGGAGCAGCCCGGAATGCTGCTGCGACAGCTGTGAACCGTCACCGTGCGCGCCCTTCCCGGCGCGCACGGTGGCCATAGGTCGGGCGAGCGTAGCGTGCGGGCGGGCCGGTTGTCCGGCCTTCGTCCGTCTTGTCGGATGAGCTGTTCGGGCGTGCCACTCTGCTGAAGGCGTCAGCAGAGACAGACCAGGTGTGGTTGGGACGACCGGAAGCGAAACGATTCTCTTGGGCACTCGTCAACTCGCGGTGAAGGCACGCCCGCTGAAAGTCAGGGCCGGACACGGATCGACGGCGGCCGCGGCCGTGCCGGGCCTCCCGCACACTCCCCCCGAACCGTCGCCCGGCCCGCAGGGCCCCCGGGCCGCGCAGGACCCCCCGGCCCCCGAGACGCCCCGGACCCCCGGGCCTCCGCCGGTCACCGCGGCCCCGCCGATGCCCACCGAGCCGCCGCGCATCCCCGCACCGGCAGCACCCGCAGCACCGGCCGCGCCCGCCCCCGGGCCCGAGGCGCCCGCCGGGGCCCCCGCGCCCGCCGCCCCGCCCGCGCCCGTAACCCGGTACGAGCCGCTGTTCACCGACGCCCCCGGGCTCAACTGGTCCGGCCCCGGCGACCACTGGAGCCGGGCCTGGGCCCTGGACACAGTGGCCGCGGCCCCCGACGCACCGCCGCGGCCGCCCGCCGGGCCGCCCGCCGCCGAACCCCCGTCGCACCCGTCCGCCGCCCCCGCCGTGGCCGCCCCCGACGCGGCGGCCACCGCGCCGCCCACCCCGCGCGACATCCAGCTGATCCGGGCCAGCCTGGCCGTCGTCGAACCGGTCGCCGACCGGGCCACCGCCCACTTCTACGCGCTGATCTTCCTGCACCACCCCGAGGTCAGGGCCCTGTTCCCGGCGGCCATGGACGTCCAGCGGGACCGGCTGTTCCGGGCCCTGCTGCTGGCGGCCCGCAGCGCCGACGACCCGGCCGGCCTGACCGGCTACCTGACCCGGCTCGGCGAGGGCCACCGCAAGTACGGCACCCTGACCGGCCACTACGGCCCGGTCGGCGAGTGCCTGGTGGCGGCGCTGGCCAAGTTCTGCGGCAGCCGCTGGGACACCGAGACCGAACTGGCCTGGCGCCGGGTCTACGGCCTGGTCTCCCGGA
Organism: Kitasatospora sp. NPDC048540; assembly: GCF_040651175.1. NCBI lineage: Bacteria > Bacillati > Actinomycetota > Actinomycetes > Kitasatosporales > Streptomycetaceae > Kitasatospora > Kitasatospora sp. NPDC048540. The sequence continues at coordinate 821 of NZ_JBEZIR010000042.1, read as the reverse complement.
TCATGATCGAGGCCGCCGAGAGCTCCGCCCGCACCTCGCCACCCTGGTGGCAGGCGGAGGTGGTCTCGCACCAGCAGCGCACCCGGGACATCGCCGTGATCACCCTGCGCCCCGACCAGGCCTACCCGTTCCGGGCCGGCCAGTACGCGACGGTCGAGACGCCCTGGTGGCCCCGGGTCTGGCGGCACTTCTCGTTCGCCACCGCCCCCCGGCCGGACGGCCTGCTGACCTTCCACGTCAAGGCCGTCCAGGCCGGCTGGGTGAGCGGCGCGCTGGTCCACCGGGCGGCCCCCGGCGACGTCCTGCGGCTCGGCCCGGCGGCCGGGCGGATGGTGCTCGACGAGGCCGACGGCAGCGACCTGCTGCTGCTCGGCGGCGGCACCGGGATCGCCCCGGTCCACGCACTGGTCGAGGAGCTGGCGCAGCGGGGCGCGGACGGCCGCTCGGTCGAGCTGTTCTACGGCGCCCGCAGCCGGGCCGAGCTGTACGAACTGGACGCGCTGCGCCGGATCGAGCAGAGGCACCGCTGGCTGTCGGTGCACCCGGTGCTGTCCCCGCCGGCGCAGGCCCCCGGTGTCGCGCTGGCCGGAGAGCTGCCGGAGGTGGTCGCCCGGTACGCGCCCTGGCACGGGTACTGCGCGTACCTGAGCGGACCGGCGGCGATGGTCCGGCGCGGCGCCGCGGCGCTGGCCCGCGCCGGGGTGCCCGCCGAGCGGGTGCGGCACGCCGAGCGAGTCCCGCTGCCCGTGCCGGGCCAGCAGCTCCCGGACCCGGACCTCGTCCTCGGGGGTCAGCTCGGGCTCGGGCTTCTCCGGCCGCAG
>NZ_JBEZIR010000041.1:0-67118 GCF_040651175.1 Kitasatospora sp. NPDC048540 | reverse complement strand
GGGAACTGCGCGAGAGCGGAAGGGTTCAACGAGTGCCCTCCCGACTTCGCGCAGTTCCCCGCGCCCCTGAAACGTTGCCCCTGGGGGTCAGCCGACCGAGGAGTAGGCGATGATGCCGCGGCGGAGGGCGTCGACCGCCTTGCGGGCGGTGCTCCGCAGGTCGGTGTCGTCGCCTGCCGCGTCCTGGATCTGGCCCAGGACGTCGATCAGTTGCTTGGTCCAGCGGACGAAGTCGCCGGCCGGCATGTCGGCGTCGCGCAGGACGGAGTCCAGGTTGTGGCCGAGCGCCCAGCGGTAGGCGGCCCAGGCGAAGCCGAGGTCGGGTTCGCGCTGGCCGACGCCCTCGGCGGTGGAGATCCGGTGCTGCTCCTCCAGGGCGTCGAGGTGGCCCCAGATCCGGACCATCTGGCCGAGCGCCTCCTTGGCGCCGCCCTCGGGGACCCGGGGGGCGGTGGCGTCGTCGGACTGCCGGGCCTCGTAGACCAGGGCGGAGGCGCAGGCGGCGAGTTCGGCGGCGGCGAGGCCCGACCAGACGCCTTCGCGGATGCACTCGGAGGCGAGCAGGTCGAGTTCGCCGTAGAGCCGGCCGAGCCGCTTGCCGTCGTCGGTGACGGTGTCCGCGCTGAGGTAGCCGAGGTCGGTGAGCAGGCCGCAGACCCGGTCGAAGGTGCGGGCGATGGTGTGGGTGCGCGAGCGCATCCGGCGTTCCAGCAGTTCGGTGTCGCGGTGCAGGCGGTGGTAGCGCTCGGCCCAGCGGGCGTGGTCCTCGCGTTCGTCGCAGCCGTGGCAGGGGTGCTGCCGCAGTTCGCCGCGCAGCCGGGCGATGACCTCGTCGTCGGCGGCGGCGGCGCGGCCCTTGCGGTACCGCTCGGGCTCCAGGTGGCCGGCCTTGGTCCGCAGGGCGGAGGCGAGGTCGCGGCGGGACTGCGGGCTGCGCGGGTTGAAGGACTTGGGGATCTTGACCCGCTCCAGCGCCTGGACCGGGTGCGGGAAGTCGATCATCGCGAGCCGCTTGACCTGCCGTTCGGCGGTGAGCACCACCGGGCGGGGCCCGTCCTGGTAGTCGGGGTGGCGGCTGGTCCGCGGTGAGCGGCTGACCGGCGGCAGGCCGGGGTCGAGGACCAGGGCGAGGCCGGCGAACTTGCCGGTCGGCACGTGGATCACGTCGCCCGGCTTGAGCTGCTCGATGGACTGGATCGCGGCGGCCCGGCGCTGGCTGCTGCCCTCGCGGGCGAGTTCGTTCTCCCGCTCGCGCAGGGCGTGCCGCAGCGCCATGTACTCGTCGAAGTCGCCGAGGTGGCAGGTCATCGACTCGCGGTACCCGTCCAGGCCCTCTTCGTTGCGCTGGACCTGGCGGGCGATGCCGACCACCGAGCGGTCGGCCTGGAACTGCGCGAAGGAGGTCTCCAGCAGTTCCCGGGAGCGGTGCCGGCCGAACTGGCCGACCAGGTTGACGGCCATGTTGTAGGACGGGCGGAACGAGGAGCGCAGCGGGTAGGTGCGGGTGCCCGCCAGCCCGGCCAGGGCCTCCGGGTCGAGGCCGCGCTGCCAGAGCACCACGGCGTGGCCCTCGACGTCGATGCCGCGGCGGCCGGCCCGGCCGGTGAGCTGGGTGTACTCGCCGGGGGTGACGTCGGCGTGGGTCTCGCCGTTCCACTTGACCAGCTTCTCCATGACCACCGAGCGGGCGGGCATGTTGATGCCGAGGGCGAGGGTCTCGGTCGCGAAGACCGCCTTGACCAGGCCCTTCACGAAGAGCTCCTCGACCACTTCCTTGAACCTCGGCAGCATGCCGGCGTGGTGGGCGGCGATGCCGCGCTCCAGGCCGTCCAGCCACTCGAAGTAGCCGAGCACGTGCAGGTCCTCGTCGGGGATGTCGGCGCAGCGCTGCTCGACGATCTCCCGGACCACGGCCCGGTCGGCCTCCCGGTTGAGCCGAAGGCCCGAGGTGAGGCACTGCTGGACGGCGGCCTCGCAGCCGGCCCGGCTGAAGATGAAGGTGATGGCGGGGAGCAGGCCCTCGGCGTCGAGGCGTTCGATCACGTCGACCCGGCCGGGGGTCCAGATCCGGGTGGGGCGGCCGGTGGGCATGGAGCGGCCGCGGCCCTTGGCGAACCGGTCGCGGCCGCCGCGGTCCTGCTCGGAGCGGGCGAGCCGGACCAGTTCGGGGTTGACCGCCTTGGCCGGGTTGCGCGGGGCGTCCTTGGGGCGGCCGTCGCGGTCGGGGCTGGCGAACAGGTCGTACATCCGGGTGCCGGCCATCACGTGCTGCCAGAGCGGGACCGGGCGGTGCTCGGAGACGATCACCTTGGTGCCGCCGCGCACGGTGTCGAGCCAGTCGCCGAACTCCTCGGCGTTGGAGACGGTGGCGGAGAGCGAGACCAGGGTGACGGACTCCGGGAGGTGGATGATCACCTCTTCCCAGACCGCGCCGCGGAAGCGGTCGGCGAGGTAGTGGACCTCGTCCATCACCACGTAGCCGAGGCCGTCGAGGGCGCGCGAGCCCGCGTAGAGCATGTTGCGCAGCACCTCGGTGGTCATCACCACCACGGGGGCGTCGCCGTTGACCGAGTTGTCGCCGGTGAGCAGGCCGACCTTGTCGGCGCCGTAGCGCTTGACCAGGTCGCCGAACTTCTGGTTCGACAGGGCCTTGATGGGGGTGGTGTAGAAGCACTTGCGGCCGCCGGCCAGCGCCAGGTGGACGGCGAACTCGCCCACGATGGTCTTGCCGGAGCCGGTGGGGGCCGCCACCAGGACGCCCTGGCCGGCCTCGACGGCCTCGCAGGCCTCCAGCTGGAAGGGGTCGAGCGGGAAGTCGTACAGCTCCTGGAAGCCGTGGAGGGCGGTCGCCTGCACCTCGGCCCGGCGCCGGGCGGCCTGGTAGGCCTCGGCGGGGCTGAGCTGCTCCTGGTCACCGAGCTGGTCGCTGCGGCCCGGCATGGCGCTGTTCATCGGCGTCACCTCTTCTTCCCGCGGGCGGACGGCCCCGAGGGGCGGGACGGGCGCGCAGACGGCGACGCCTGCGGCTGCGGGGCCGGGGCTTGGGAGGCCGTCGGGGCGCAGCTGGTGTGGTGGGTGGTGTGGTGATCGAGCATCTCAGCCTGAGATTACCCGCCGGGACTGACATCGATAGCACCGTTTTTCCACGCTCCGGGAGCATGGCGGGCCTTGCTGCGTTTTTAGCGGTTTGTCGACACGAAATCGGCCAGCCGTTCGGCAACGTGGCGCAATCGAGCCTGTGCAGCGAGTCACAGGGCTGGTCCACTGTCCCGGTACGAGGTTCCAGGCACAGGACTCACGCACCGCCTACTCCCCGACCACTCCCAGAGAGGCAAGCCGCATGCTGGCCAACCGCCACCGGCTCCCGCACCGCCTGATCACGGCCCTCCTCGCCCTCGCCACCGCCGCCGTGCTCGGCCTGACCGGCGCCGCCACGGCCACCGCCACCGAGCTGAACGGCACGACGGACAACGGCGAGTTCTCGCTGTACAGCGGACCTGACACCACGGCGATGGTGCTCGACCTCTACACCTCGAAGGACAACTTCGGCTACCTCAGCTGGCCGGTGTACGGCGGGAACCCGAACGACCGCAACGAGTCCTACTGGAACAACGACAGCTACACCTGGCACGTCTACACCGACGCCAACCGGGGTGGCCGGCACGGCTGGGTGAGCCCGGGCGTGATGTCCAACGCCTCCAGCACCTTCCGGCGCCAGGTCTCGTCCGCGTACTACACGGGCTGACCTCCGTACCGCCGACCCCGTACCGCCGATGCCGCCCGGCCCGCGCCGGGCGGCACATCCCGTCCCCCGCCGTTGCCGAACCCGACGTCCCCCTGGAGAGAATGTGCCGAGCCGGCCGCAGACCACCCGGACCTCCCTGCCCGTGGTGCTCGCCGCCGCCGCCGTCCTGCTGACGGCCTGTGGCAGCGGGTCGGCGGCGGAGCCGGCGGTGACCGCCGTGCCGACGCCCGCGGATGCGAGCGCGCTGCGGCTGCCGCTCCAGGACTACATCCCTGACGCCGAGCAGCTGCACCGGCTGGACAGCGCCCAGCGGATCCTCACCGACCAGTGCATGAGCCGGTACGGCTTCCGCTTCCGGGTGCCCGACCTGCCCGAGGCGCCGCCCGCCGAGGCCGAGAACGCCCGCCGCTACGGGCTGTACGACGAGGCGGCCGCGGCCGCCTCCGGCTACAGCACGCACGAGGAGGACCGGCCGCAGAAGCCGCCGATGCCCTCGATGGACCCGGCGGAGACGCTGGTGCTGGGCGGCACCGGCCGGGCCGACGCCAAGACCATGCCGCGCAGCCAGGAGGAGGCGGAGCGCTCCGGCGCCGGTGACGGCGAGGTCAACGGCGTCAAGGTGCCGATCGGCGGCTGCCGGCGGGAGGCGTACCTGCGGCTGTGGGCGCCGACCGCGGCCTCCGTCGACCCGATGAAGGTGCAGGACATGGACGCCGAGGGGTACGACCGCTCCCGGCAGGACAGCCGGGTGGTCAAGGCCACCGAGCAGTGGACCTCCTGCATGGCCGAACACGGCTACCACGCCCGCAACCCGGTCAGCCCGCAGGCCGAACTGGGGCTGGACCAGGGGGCGTTCGCCTCGCCGGCCGGGCTGGCGGCGGCGGTCGCGGATGTCGGGTGCAAGCGCCGGACCAATCTGGTGGGGATCTGGTTCGCCGTCGAGTCCGCGTACCAGCGCTCCCTGATGGACGGTCACGAGGAGCTGCTGCGCGCCGCCAGGAGCCAGCAGGAGGACTCGCTGCGGCTGGCCGCGCAGCTGGTGGCGCAGGGGTGAGGTCGGTGCCCGATCATTCAGATCCCGAGTTGCAAAAGTCTGCATACCGTCACTGACGACCATCGGACGGTCAGGATGTGACCGCAGCGGGCCAGTTCCGATCATCCGGCCGGGGTCGGCGGTGCGCTTCCTACAGTCGGAGCATTCACCTCGCCACCGCGGCGCGGGAATGACCTGCAGGAGGCTGCGATGGCGACTCTGGAGACCGCGCTGAAGGACGCCATGACCATCGAGGGCGCGATCGGCGTCGCGCTGGTCGACTACAGCAGCGGCATGGCGATGGGCACGCTCGGCGACAACACCGAGCTCGACCTCAACGTCGCCGCCGCCGGCAACACCGACGTGGTCCGCGCGAAGATGCGCACCATGGAGATGCTCAACCTGCACGACAACGAGATCGAGGACATGCTGATCAGCCTGAGCAGCCAGTACCACCTGATCCGGCCGCTCACCACGCAGACCGGCCGCGGGCTCTTCCTCTACCTGGCGCTCAGCCGCTCGCGCGCCAACCTCGCGATGGCCCGGCACCAGCTGAAGCGCATCGAGGCCCAGCTGGAGGTCTGACCCCGCGGGTGGGACCAGTGACCGGCCGAGGGAGCGACGCGCGGAGGGGGGAGCGGGGTGCCTCTGCCGCTGCACCAGGCCAAGGCCGAACTGTTCCGGATACTCGGCCACCCGGTCCGGATCCGGGTGCTCGAACTGCTGCAGGCCGGCCCCACGCCCGTCCGCGACCTGCTCGCCGAGCTGGACGTCGAACCCTCCAGCCTCTCCCAGCAACTCGCCCAGCTCCGCCGCGCCCGCCTGGTGACGGCCACCCGCGAGGGCTCGACGGTGATCTACGCACTGGCCGGCGCCGACGTCGCCGACCTGCTCCGGGCCGCCCGCCGGATCCTCACCGAACTCCTCACCGACCAGGGCGCCCTGCTGGCCGAACTCCGCGCGGCCGACCGGTCCGCCCGGAGCCGCCCGGACCCCGCCTCCGGACCCGCCACCACCTCGACCGCCGTGCCGTCGCCGGCCCGCGACCGGACACCGGGCGTCCGCGGCACGCCCGTGCCGGGTCCGCCCGTGCCGGGTCCGACCGTGCCTAGCGGGCGATCAGTTCCTTCAGGCCGGTGGCCAGCTCCAGGTACTCCTGGGGCCGGTTGTACAGCTGGGCACTGATCCGCAGGACCCCGCCGCCCGGCCACGGACGGACCGCGATCCTGGTGTGCAGCCGGCGGGCGACCACGACCATCAGCGCCTTCGCGGCGTGCTCGCTCTCGGCGGTGCCGGGCGGCAGCCGCAGTGCGCGCATGGCCAGGCCCGGCATGGCGGCGAGCGGGCGCAGCCCGGCGTGGTCGGCGAGCAGCCGGGCGCCGTGGTCGGCGAGTGCCTCGTTGTGGGCGCGGACACGGTCCGCGCCGAGCTGTTCGAGCAGGGCGAAGCCGGTCGGGGCGGCCAGCCAGGGCGTGTAGTCGCAGGTGCCGCGCCACTCGACCCGGCCCGGGAAGCCCCGGTCGTGCTCCCAGGAGACGGTGAGCGGCCTGATCCGGCGGCGCCAGGCGCCGCCGACCGCGAGGACGGCGGTGGCCCGCGGGGCGAAGGCCCATTTGTGCAGGTTGCCGATCCAGAAGTCGGCTCCGCCGGCCCCGGCGCCGAGCTGGACCGGCAGCATTCCGGGGGCGTGGGCGGCGTCCACCACGGTGATCACACCGCGGGCGGCGAGTTCGGCCAGCAGCGGGCGGGCGGCGATCTCCCGGGCGGTCGGCGAGGTGACCAGGTCCAGGACGGCGACCCGGGTGCGCTCCCCCACCGCGGCGAGCACCTGCGCCTGCACGGCCTCGGCGTCGGGGGTGTGCAGCGACAGCCGTACGGTGCGGACCCGGGCGCCGCACTCGGCGGCCCGGCGGCGGACGGCGTCGTTGACGACCCCGTAGCCGTGGTCGGTCACCAGGATCTCGTCGCCGTCCGCCAGCGGGAGCGAGTCCAGGACCACCGCGACGCCTTCGGTGACGTTGGTGAGCAGCGCGATCCGGTCGGGCTCGGCGCCGAGCGAGGCGGCGATCCGGGCGCGGGCGCGGGCGATCCGGTCCGGGAGGTCGGCGAAGAAGGCGTCCGGGTCCTGTTCCTGTTCGGCCCGCAGCCTGGCCTGGGCGCGTTGGACCGGCATCGGCACGGCCCCGTACGAGCCGTGGTTGAGGTGGGCGACCGAGGGGTCGAGGGTGAACAGGGCCTGGGTGCCGGGCAGGGGTGCGGGGGGCGGTGTCGGTGCCGGGGATGTCACCGGGGGCAGGGTCATCGAGGCTCCATCATCGGGGCGCTATTGATGTGTGACATTTCACACTGCATAGTTCTAGCCGAGCGGCCCGCCCCGGGGCAAGCATCGGTGCCCGTGACCCACACCGACCCCTTCCTCGCCCTGAGCGCCCGCACCGGCCGCTTCACCCATGGTTCCCCGCGCGCGGCCGTCTTCTCCTCGGACGGCACCCGGCTGCTGTTCCTGCGCTCCACCGGACCGCAGGACCCGGTCGAGCGGCTGTGGCTGCTCGACCTGACGACCCGCCGCGAACAGCTGGTCGCCGACCCGGTGGCGCTGGTCCCGCAGCGCACCGGAGACCTGGCCGACCTGCCCGCCCTGGAACGGCGGCTGCGCGAGCGGCTGCGGCTGTGGGCGCCCGGCATCGGCTCCTTCGCCGCCACCGCCGACCTGTCGACGGCCGTCTTCACCCTGGACGGCCGGCTGTTCAGCACCTCGACCACGGACCGCGTCACCGTCGAACTCCCCACCGCGGGACCGGCCTTCGACCCGCGTCCGGACGCCACCGGCCGGCGCGTCGCCTACGTCAGCGACGGCGCCCTGCACCTCACCCCGGCGCCCGCCCTGCACCCGGGCGGCCCGCTCAGCCCGGCGGACGGCGCCGTCTGGGGCGTCGCCGAGTTCGCCGCCGCCGAGGAGCTCGGCCGCACCCGCGGCCACTGGTGGCGCCCGGACGGCGGCGCCGTCCTGGCCGCCCGGGTGGACGAATCCGCCCTGCCCGCACGCCATTTCGCCGATCCGGCGCACCCCGACCTGGCACCGGAGTCGTTCGCCTACCCGCAGGCGGGCGGCCCCAACGCGGACGTCCAGCTCTGGGTGCTCACCCTGGACGGCCACCGGGTCCGGCTGCGCTGGGACGCCGACACCTTCCCGTACGTCACCGCGGCCGGCTGGGAGGGCGACGGCGAGATCCTGCTCACCGTCGCCGACCGGCTGCAGCAGCGGGTGCTGCTGCTCGGCGCGGACCCGGTGACCGGCACGACCACGGAACTCTCCCGCACCACCGACGCGTTCTGGGTCGACGACCTGCCCGGCACCCCGGCCCGGCTGGACGGCGGCCGGCTGCTGACCGCCGCCGACACCCCGGACGGCACGGCCCGCTCGCTCGCCCTGGACGGCAAGCCGCTCGGCCCCGGGCGCCTCCAGATCCGCCGGGTGGTCGGCCGGCTGGGCGGCCGGCTGCTGGTCGAGGCGGGCGAGGACCAGCCGGCCGACCAGCACGTCTACCTGATCGAACCGGACGGCGGCGGCGCCGAACGGCTCACCGACGGTCCCGGTGTGCACTCCGCGACGGCGGGCGGCGAGAGCCTGCTGCTCACCTCCGCCACCCCGGACGGCATCCACCGCCGGATCCGCTTCCGCGGCGCGGAGATCCCGCTGACCGACCACGCCGAGCCGCTGCCGTACCGGGTCGTCCCCCAGCTCGCCCGGGTCACCGAACGCGGCCTGCCCACCGCGGTGGTGTACCCCCGCGCCCACGTCGCCGGGCAACGGCTGCCCGTCCTGCTGGACGTCTACGGCGGTCCGGGGGCGCAGGCGGTGGCCAACGAGCCGCGCCGCTGGCAGCAGCGGCAGTGGTGGGCCGACCAGGGCTTCGCGGTGGTCACCACCGACAACCGCGGCACGCCGTTCGTGTCACCGGAGTTCGCCCGGGCGATCTTCCGGCGGTTCTCCGCGGTCGCGATCGAGGACCAGGTCGCGGCGCTGGCGGCGCTCGGCGAGCGCCACCCGGACCTCGACCTCGGGCGGGTCGGGGTGCGCGGCTGGTCGTACGGCGGCTACTTCGCGGCGCTGGCCGTGCTGCGCCGCCCCGACGTCTTCCACGCCGCCAGTGCCGGGGCCCCGCCGACCGACTTCCGGCTGTACGACACCGCGTACACGGAGCGCTACCTGGGCCTGCCGCAGGACAACCCGGAGGGCTACCTCGCCGACTGCCTGATCGAGGACGCCGCGGCGCTGTCCCGACCGCTGCTGCTGATCCACGGCCTGGCGGACGACAACGTGCACCCAGCGCACAGCCTGCTGCTGTCCGAGGCTCTGGTGCGGGCCGGACGCCCGCACAGCCTGCTCACGCTGCCGGGCGTCAGCCACCTGACGGCGGGTGGGGTGATGGAGCAACTCGCGGCCCTGGAGCTGGACTTCCTGCGCACCGCGCTGGCCTGACCGCGGACCGTCGCGGATCGCACACCCCGGGTGACGGCAGTCACAACCCTTCCATGTGACCGATGACATGTGAAATATTACGCCCGCTCACCCGACCACCCCCGTCCGGAAAGGACCGGTCAGTTGCGCAGAATCCCCGCGGCCCTCGCTGCCGCCCTCAGCACCGGCGCGATAGCCGCGACCATGCTGGCGACCCCCGCCTACGCCCGCCCCGCCGCACCCGTCACCGTGGCCGGCCAGCCGGCCTCCGCGGGCACCCAGGCCGCCGACGGCCAGGAGGGCCCGCAGCAGGACCTGTCACCGCAGGAGCGCAAGCGCCAGGCGCTCCGCGGCCTCGCCCTCGAACAGGTCAACAGCGGTGCCGTGGCCAGGAGTTCGGCGGGCACCACGCCCGCCCAGGTGAAGATCGGCAACGACTACGTCCAGCTCGCGCAGCAGCGCAAGGACAAGGTCTTCGTGATCCTCGCCCAGTTCGGCAACGAGGTCGACAACTCGACTCTCTACAACGGCCAGCCGCGCTACGGCGGCACCCCCGGCCCGCAGCACAACGCCATCCCGCAGCCGGGCAAGGACGACACCCACACCTTCTGGAAGAACGACTTCGGTCGCGACTTCTACCAGCAGATGTTCTTCGACGACTCCCCCGGCGCCAACTCGGTCCGCAACTACTACCGCACCCAGTCCTCGGGCCGGTACGACATCGAGGGCACGGTCAGCGACTGGGTCACCGTCCCGTACAACGAGGCCCGCTACGGCAGCAACAAGGGCCCGCAGGGCAGCGGCGCCTGGACCCAGGCGCAGGAGTTCATCAGGGACGCCACCAAGGCCTGGTACGACGGCGAGATCGCCAAGGGCCGCACCCCCGCCGACGTCAAGGCCGAGCTGGCCCAGTACGACGTCCAGGACCGCTACGACCACGACAAGGACGGCGACTTCAACGAGCCGGACGGCTACCTCGACAACGTGATCGTGGTGCACGCCGGCGTCGACGAGACCTGGGGCGGCGGCGCGCAGGGCGCCGACGCGCTGTGGGCGCACCGCAGTTGGGACCTGCCCGACCCGACCGGGCAGACCGGCCCCGAGGGCAACCGGATCGGCGGCGCGCCGGTCGGCGACACCGGCCTGTACGTCTACGACTACGTACAGGCGGGCGAGAACAGCGGCGTCGGCCTGTTCTCCCACGAGTACGGCCACAACCTGGGCCTGCCGGACCTCTACCCGACCAACGGCGGCGACAACGCCGTCAACTTCTGGTCGCTGATGTCCTCCGCCTCCTACCTTGGCAAGGGCAAGAACACCACCGGCGAGTTCCCCGGTGACCTCGACGCCTGGAGCAAGCTGCAACTCGGCTGGCTCAACTACGACGAGGCACAGGCCGCCACCCGCTCCAGCCACGCCCTGGGGGTCAGCGGCTACAACACCGACCAGGCCCAGGCTGTGCTGGTGCACCTGCCGCCGTCGCAGACCACCACCAGCCTGGCCGTCCCGGCCGAGGGCGCGGCCCAGTGGTGGAGCGACACCGGCGACAACATGGACGCCTCGCTGAGCCGCACGGTCGACCTGCGCGGCCGCAGTGCCTCCGCGGCCCTGGACGCCTCCGCCTGGTACGACGTCGAGCAGGACTACGACTTCCTGTCGGTCGACGCATCCACCGACGGCGGCAAGACCTGGACCTCGCTGCACGGCACCGTCGACGGCGCGCCGATCGGCAACACCACCGCGCTGACCCCGGGCCTGACCGGTACCTCCAACGCCTGGACCAAGCTGCACATCCCGCTGGACGCCTACCTCGGCCAGCAGGTCCAGGTCCGCTTCCACGTCACCTCGGACGGCAACACCCACGGCCGCGGCGCCCTGATCGACGCGGTCACCGTCACCGCCGACGGCGTGCGACTGGTCGAGGACGGCGCCGAGAGCGGCGGCCAGGGCTGGACGCTGACCGGCTTCTCGGTCATCAAGGGCAAGGACGCGGTCAAGGACCACCCGCGCGCCTACCTGGTGGAGAACCGCCGCTACGTCGGCTACGGCGCCTACCTGAAGACCGGCCCGTACAACTTCGGGTACTCCGGGATCTGGGGCAAGGCCAACATCATCGACACCTACCCGTACCAGGAGGGCGTCCTGGTCTGGCTGTGGGACACCGCCTACGAGGACAACAACACCAAGGACCACCTCGGCGGCGGCCTGATCCTGCCGGTCGACGCGCACCCGGAGGTGAACTACTTCAACGGCGGCACCGCGGTCAACGGCCGGATGCAGAGCTACGACGCGCCCTTCTCGCTGAAGCCGACCACCGCGTTCCAGCTGCACAACGTCAGCGCGGTGACCAAGTTCCCGGCCAAGCCCGCCGTGCCGGCCTTCAACGACCGCACCGGTGACTACTACAACCCGGCCGCACCGCAGCTGGGCGTGAAGGTGCCGAACACCAACACGAAGATCGAGGTCGTCCGCGAGACCCAGGGCGGCAAGCTGACCACCGTCAAGGTCGGCCCGGCCGCCTGATCCGGGCCGGTCGGACGCACCACCCCGGGGAGGGGTGCCGGGAGACCCCCGGCACCCCTCTTCGGCATGCCCGCGCTTCGGCATGCGCGCGGCAGACCCGCTCAGAACCCGCGGCCGCCCGCGCCGCCCCGCAGCAGGGCGACCGCCTCGACGGTCTCGGCCACCGCCAGCCGGTGCGCCTGCTCGACCGGGGTGCCGCCGTCCAGGCGCTGCCAGTTGAGCCTCGCCAGCTCCTGCCGTACACCGATGAACTGCACCGCCACCAGCCGCGGCGCCAGTGCGCCCGCACCCGGCAGCGCCTCGGCGAGCGCGGCCGCCAGCGCGTCGATGTCGTGCCCGATGTAGTCCAGCAGGTGCGAGGACAGGCTCGGGGTGTCGTAGACCAGCCGCATGAAGGCGAGCACCTCGGGCTCCTCGCACAGGCCGGTGACCGGGTCGTGCGCGGCCAGCCGCTCCAGCTGGTGGCGCTCCAGCGCGGCCAGCGGGGTGAGCGGGGCCGGCCGCTCGCGCACCACCCGGGCGGCTTCGCCGAGGTGGTCGGCCATCCGGTGCAGGACCAGCTCCTCCTTGGTGGGGAAGTAGCGGAACAGCGTCGGCTTGGAGACCTCGGCGGCGGTGGCGATCTCCGCCACCGACACCCGGTCGAAGCCGTTCCTCAGGAACAGTCCGATCGCCGTGTCGGCGATCGCCTGCCGGGTGCGCTGCTTCTTGAGGGCTCGCAGTCCCTCCGGCTCATCGGTCATGGACCAAGCATAACTCGGATACTTTTGTTACTCAGTTGCATTTCTTCCTCGGTTGCGGTTCTCTGGAGATGCGGAGGAACACGGCACGACCGACGAGAGGGAGACTCCGATGAAGACCGTGGGGATCGTGGGAGCGGGACCGACCGGGCTGACCCTGGCCTGCTGCCTGGCCCGGCAGGGCGTCCGGGTCCGGGTGCTCGAGCAGGCGGCGGCCTTCGCCACCGGCTCCCGCGGCAAGACCCTCAACGCGCGCAGCCAGGAGGCCCTGGCCGACCTCGGGATCCTCGACCGGCTGACCGCCGGGGGCCGGACCCATCTGCCGTTCCGCAAGTACTTCGGCGGCGAGTTCATCGCCGACACCGACCCCTACGCGGACGCCCGGCCGACGCCCGGCACGCCCTACCCGACAGGCCTGTTCCTGCCGCAGTGGAAGGTCGAGGGCGCCCTGCGCGAGCTGCTCGCCGAGCTGGGCGGACAGGTCGAACTCGACAGCCGCCTCGACCGGTTCGAGCAGGGCCCGGACGGGGTGCGGGTCCTGCTCGCCGACGGCCGCACCCTCACCGCCGACCACCTGGTGGGCTGCGACGGCGGCCGCAGCACGGTGCGCAAGCAGCTCGGCATCCCGCTCGAGGGCACCAGCGACCCGGAGTTCGCGCTGGTGGTCGGCGACGTCGAGGTGGCGGGCCTGGAGCCCGACGCCTGGCACCAGTGGTTCGGCCCGGAGGGCGCGCTGATGCTCTGCCCGTTCCCGGGCGAGTCCGTCTGGCAGCTGCAGGCCACACCCGAGGTCGACGCCGACGGCGCCCCGCTGCCGCCCTCGCTGGAGAGCTTCCAGCGGCTGGTCGAGCAGCGCACCGGCCGCCGCGACATCCGGCTGTCCCGGGCGACCTGGCTGACCACCTGGCGGGTCAACGTCCGGATGGTGGACCGCTACCGGGTCGGCCGGGTGCTGCTCGCCGGGGACAGCGCCCACGTCCACCCGATCGCGGGCGGCCTGGGCATGAACACCGGCATCCAGGACGCCTGGAACCTGGGCTGGAAGCTCGGCCACGTGCTGACCGGCCTGGCCGGCCCCGGCCTGCTGGACACCTACCAGGAGGAGCGGCTGCCGGTCGCGGCCTGGACGCTGGGCGTCAGCAGTGCGGGCATGGCCGCGGTGGCCGAGGGCGTGCGGACCCCCGGCGTCGGGGTGGAGGCCGGCCGGCTCACCGACACCAGCGGTCTGACCATCGGGTACCGCGACAGCTCACTCGCCGAGGACCTGCTGGGCGGCCCGCTGCGGGCCGGCGACCGGGCCCCCGACGCGCCGTACACCGCGCCGGACGGCACCCCGACGCGGCTCTTCGAGACCTTCGCCGGCAGCCACTTCACCCTGCTCGGCTTCGGCCCGGACAGCCGCCCGGCCCTCACCGGGCTCGCCCCGCACGTCCGTCCGCTCGCGCTGGCGGCCGGCCCCGGGAGCGCGGCGGACCCGGACGGCCACGTCCGCCGGGCGTACGGGATCGAGGGTGACGCGCTGGTACTGGTGCGGCCGGACAACCACGTGGCCCTCACCGTCCCGGCCGGCCCCGGCGCGCACGACACCGTACGGGCGTACCTCGCCGCGCTGTAGCGCCCGGCGCGGCCCGCGGTTTCGGCCACCGCCCGGAGCCTACCAGGATCCCAACTGCCGCCCCCGCCCTACGGGTTCGCCGACGGCACAGGCCGCCGGACACCCCGCGGGGCCGGGCGGGGACCGGCCGGTCGGCCGGTCCTCCGCACAGAAACGGCCGGTGACCCTAACAGATTCGGGCATATGCCCGACGAATATGACGGATTCCGGCCCGCGCTCGAACGTTGGGGGTTAGCGTTGCGCTCCGAACAGGTTACCGCCAGTGAGCGCGGTGCCGGGCGCGTACCCCCCACGGGTGCGCAGGAGGGGTGCGTGTCGGTGCCGGGGATCGATGACTGCCTTACCGAGGCCATGGCTGTGCCGGGTGCGCTCGGCGTCAGCCTGGTCGACTGGACCAGCGGGCTCGCGCTGGGCACCGCCGGGGAGGGCCCGGGCGGTGACCACGAGGTCGGCGCCGCCGACGCGACCGAACTGGCCAGAGCGGTGACCCAGAGCGCCTCCTTCGCCGACCCCGCCTCCGGCACCGCCCCGGCCGAGGACGTCATCCTCAGCTCGGCCGGCACCTACCACCTGGTGCGCTTCCTCGACACCGACTTCGACAGCAACCTCATCCTGTACCTGCGGCTCGACCGCGACCGCGCCAACCTGGCGATGTCCAGACTCAGACTGGCCGCCATCGCCGAACAGTTGGTGCTCGACTGATGCCCGCGACGCTGGCCGCCCAGCGCCTGCCCCGCCGGCGCCGCTCCGGCTGCTCCCCCGCCACGGTCTTCGAGACCGCCCTGACCGACCTCGCGGCCCAGCGCGCCGACGGCACCATGGCCGGCGCCGCCGGAACCCTCCACCTGGTGGACGGGTACGTGGTGCACGCCGAGAGCCCGGCCGCCGCGAGCGTCGAGGCGCTGCTCACCGGCTGCGGCCGGCTCTCCGCCGCCGAGTGGGCCGGCCACCTCGCCACCGGCCTGCCGATGGCCGAACAGCTGGTCCGCTCGGGCCGGGTGAGCCGCAGCGAGCTCCAGCTGTGCCAGCTGACCGCCGTGCTGGACGCCGCCTTCTTCGCGCTCGCCCAGGACGGCGGCGAGATCCGCTTCTCGGCCGCCGCCCGGCCCGAGTTCACGCTGGCCCGGCCGATGTCCGTACGGGAGCTGCGGGCCGCCGTCGGCCGCCGCCGGGCCCTGCTGGACCGGGTCTGGCCGTGCCCGCAGCTGGACGCCGCCGCCGTGCGCCGCCGCCCGGGTGCCGTTCCCACCGCCTGCTCCCGCCGCCGCCGGGCCGTCCTGGACGCCGCTGACGGCCACCGGACCCCGGCCGACATCGCGCTGCTGCTGGGCCGTTCGGCCTTCGGCACGGTGCTGGACATCCGGCACCTGGCGGCCGGCGGGCTGATCGAGTCCACCGCGCCGCCGATCCCGGCGATCCCACCGATCCCGACGGTTCCACCGCCGCGGACGGCGATGCGCCCGGCCGTGCCCGTCGGCCCCCCGCAGGTGCTGCTCCCCACCCGGCCGCGGCACGCCGCACCACAGGCCGTACCGGTCGCGGTGGCCGTACCGGTCCCGGTGGCCGTAGCCGTACCCGCCGCCGCACCGGTGGCCGTCCACCCGGCGGTCGCCACCGCTCTGCCCTACGACCCGTCAGATCCGCACGTCGCCCTGCTGCTCAGGATCCGAGCCGGCCTGGAGGCCCGACTGTGAGTGTTCCACCCGTCCGTTCCGTCCGCCCGACCGAGTCATGAAGCGCACCTTGCGACAGTTCACCGGCCGCCGGCCTCCCATCCTGATCGACCCCGAAGTGCTGGCCGAGCCCGAGGTGCTCACCGAGCTACGCGGGCTGCGGGCCAGGGTCCCGCACCTGACCGGCTCCCTGGTGGCGACCATCGACGGTCTGGTGGTCGCCCACGACACCACCGACCTGGAGCCCTCCGGGGTCGCCGCGCTGACCGCGGCCGCACTCGGGATCGGCGCCCGGCTCGCCGAGGCGACCGGTCAGGGCGGCTTCCGCGAGCTGCTGACCAGGGGAGACTCCGGCTACACGGCGACCTACGCGGCCGGCGCCTTCGTGGTGCTGACCCTGCTCGCCGGGCCGGACGCCAACATCGGCCGGCTGCACCTGGAGGCCCGCCGGGCGGGCGGGCGGATCGCGGCGATCACCGACGCGGCCCTGGAGCGCCACGAGCGCGACTGACCCGGCCCGCCCGGCCCCGGACCACTGCACCAACCACACCACCGGAAGAAATCCAAGGAAAGAGGACACCATGGCAAGCACCGACGCCGCTCTCAAGGACATCATGAACTCGATCGACGGCACTATCGGTGTCGCACTGGTCGACTACAACAGCGGTATGGCGCTGGGCACCATCGGCGGCTCGCCCGATCTGGACCTGAACGTCGCCGCGGCCGGCAATACGGACGTGGTGCGGGCGAAGGTCCGGGCGATCGAGATGCTCAATCTCAAGGAGGCCATCGAGGACATCCTGATCTCGCTCAGCAGCCAGTACCACCTGATCAGGCCACTGACCAGCCGCTCCGGCAAGGGCCTGTTCCTGTACCTGGCGCTGGACAAGGGCCGGGCCAACCTGGCGATGGCCCGCCACCAGCTGAAGCGGATCGAGGCCGACCTGGAGGTCTGACGACGGGTGGGCCCTGTCCCGGCCGCGCCGCCGGGACAGGGCCCACCGGGCGGGGCCCGGTCCGCCGGGAGGCCCCGCTACCGGCCGCGACGGACCGTCAGCAGACCGCCGGTCGGCACCCGGACCACCAGCTCCGGTCCGTCCGGCGTCCGCGCCTCCTCGCTCAGTACGGCCCCCGTGCAGTCCCTGACCTGCAGCGTCAGCGGCCCCGGCGGGCCGTCGAGGACCAGCCGCACCTGCGGGTCCGGGTCGGCGTTGGCCAGCAGCAGGGTGTGCCACTCCCCCGTCACGACGGCGGGCAGCGGTGCGTACCGGCCGAACGCCAGGGTGCCGTCGTGCCGCGCCTCGATCAGCGGGTAGCCGAGCTCGGGCCGGTGCGGGCGCAGTTCGCCGCGCTGCAGTACGCCGGTGTGCTCGCGCATGACGGAGAGCCAGAACCGCACCACGGCCAGCTGCTCCGGCCGCTGGGCGGCGAGGTCGACCGAGACCTGCGGGGTGGCGAAGAGCACCGACTGGAACAGGACGGCGATCTGCTCGGGGCTCTCGTCCGGGTGCCAGGTGAGCGGGTCGGCGTGGACGGCGAGCGGGCCGGCCGTGAGCCGCAGGTCGGCGGTGCGGGTGCGGTTCTCGGTGGCGTTGTGCGGGCAGTCGGTGGCCCGGACCATGGTGGCGAACGGCCACAGGCCGGGTCCGGTGTAGTCCTGCCGGTGCTCGACCAGGACCTCGGGCCGGGTGGCGCGCAGCCGGGTGTCCAGGTCGGTGAGCAGGCGGTGCACGCCTTCGGCGACGGTGTCGCAGTCGGCCTCGGGTGAGCCGGTGGCGGCCTCGGCCCGGGCGAAGGTGTCGATGAAGTCGATCTTGAGGCCGTCCACCCCGTGCTGCTCCACGGCGGCGGCCAGCCGTTCCACCTGGTGCGCCCGGACGGTGGCGCTGCGCGGGTCGAGCACGTGGGTCTGCAGTTTCGCCAGGTGGGCCAGCGAGTGGGCGGCCAGCGTACCGGCGGCGGCGCTGCGTTCGCCGGCGAACGGCAGCGCGTGCCAGAGCAGGTAGTTGAGCCCGAGGGCGCGGACCCGGCGGACGTGGCCGGCGAAGTCGGGGAAACCGGCCGGGGCGGGCCGCCAGTCGCCGGTGGTGGCGTACGAGCGGCTGTCCTCGTCGGTCTGCCAGCCGTCGTCGACGATCAGCGAGCGGAAGCCGAGCGGTGCGGCGAGCGCCGCCAGCCGTTCGACGTCGGCCGCGGTCATCGCCAGGTGCAGGGTGTACCAGGTGCAGAAGACGGGTTCGAAGGCGGCGTCGGGGACCGGGGCGGTGGGCAGTTCGGCGGCCCACCAGGCGGCTGCGGCGCGGACGGTGTCGGCGAAGTGGCGGCCGCTCAGGTCGAGCAGCAGCCGCAGCTCGGTGCCCTGGTGCTCGGTCCAGAAGCTGAACTCGCCGGTCTCCTCGACCGCACCCTCGCCGATCGAGACCGGCAGCACCGGTTCGCCGACGGCGAAGGTGCACAGCGCCCGGTCGCCGGCGCCGACCAGGCTGCCGACGGGCGCGCCCTTGGGCAGTGAGGCCTCGCGCGGCCGGTTCCAGGACGGCGGCAGCCAGCGGTGGCCGGTGTCGGGGGTCCAGTAGGCGCTCGCCCCGGTGCACGGGAGCCGCCACTCCACCCGCAGCCGGGTGGGCAGCCGGTCGTCGGGGCCGGTGGCGGTGGCCTCGATCAGCACCACGCCCGGGCCGCGGGCGGTGGTGCGTACGGTCACCCCGGTGGCGCCGACGGCGGTGGCCCTGACCTTCAGGCCAGGTACGGCGAGTCCGGTGTCGACCGGCCGGCTGGTCTCGGTGCGGTCGGAGGGCGGCGCGCTGCCGTCCCAGCTGAGCGTCTCGGTCACGGGTGCTGGCTGCCTTCCGGGGCGGGTGGGCGGTGGGCCCGTACGGGCCGGGCGCGGAAGCGGTCAGGACGTCCGGCCCGTACGGGAGTTGCGGGGAGCGGGGTGGGACCCGGCCGGGCGCGGCCCGCTGTTACGGTTCCCCGCCGCGCCCGACCGGGGGTCTGTCACCTGCGGAGCGGGCCCTCGCAGGTGTAGTCGGCGGTGCCGGCCTTGCCGCCGGTCCACACGTCGACCTTGCCGAAGGAGCAGTTCATGTCGTCGAGGTTGTTCGCGACGCCCTTGGTGCGCTGCAGGATGAAGTAGTCGACGGTGGAGGACATGTCCTTGAAGACCGCGTCGGGGCTGGTGGAGTCGGAGAGGTTGGCGGTGATCCGGCCGGTGCAGACGAACCGCATCGGCTTGTTGTCCCAGTCACCGTTGTCCTTGCAGGACGGCGTGTTGGAGGTGGCCGCGGCGATGGCGGACTGCACCTCGGCCGGGTAGGCGAACTTCAGGTACCCGTTGGGGGTGAAGGAGGTACTGGGGACGTACAGGGTGGACAACTGGGCGATCTGCGTGTCCAGGAAGGCGCTGTACTGGCCCTGCAGCGCGCGGTCGGAGCCGACCCGGGTGCGCCAGGCGTCGAAGCCGGCCGGGTTGTCGGCCCGCAGGTAGCCGTACATCTCGCGCAGCTGCGAGGGGTGTTGGAGCCACAGGAACTCGAAGAAGGTTCCGGCGTAGTTGTAGAAGTGGAACGCCGGGGTGTCGGTGTAGCGGGCGTGGATCAGCTCGTTGATGCTCATCCGCGGGATGCCGGCGGCCTCGTCCTGGGCGAGCTTGGCCACCAGCGACCTGCGGACCAGGACGCCCTGGTCGCGGGTGGAGCCGTCGAAGAACTCGGCGGTGCCCTCGTCCATCGCGGTGGTGAGGTCGTTGTCGTACCAGCGCGGCTCACCGAAGGTGCCGGGGGTGGCCCAGCGGCCGTTCAGGTAGTGGGTGTACTCGTGCCGGAACAGCTCCTCCAGGGTCAGGGTGGAGTCCTGCGGCACCCGGCGCTGGTAGGTGTAGAAGGTGGCGCCGTTCTCGATGTAGATGCCGCCGTTGTTGGTGGCCATCCCGGTCAGCAGCGGGTGGTAGACCTCGTAGTCCGCGCGCGAGGCGTAGAGGTGGATGTGCAGGGTGGAGTTGACGTCGCCGGTGAGCGGCACGTCGGTGCCGAGCACGCGGAAGAACTGCGTCTTCACCTGCTTGCTGGCGTAGTACATCTGGTCGACGGTGGCCTTGTCGAGGGCGGTGTGCACCTCGAGCGCGCCGTTGTCGTACTTGTAGGTGTACGGGAAGAGCCTGGCCTCGATCTGGGCGGTGCAGACGCCGAACTGCGCGCAGACGCCGTAGAAGTTGGCCCAGCCGACGACCTTGACCCAGGGGGCGGAGTACTCGCCGAAGACCGCCTTGGTGGTGTCCAGCAGCGGGCCGAGGTCCGCGGTGAGCGCGGCGCGCAGCGCGGGGATCTGCCCGGTGCGGCCGTACTCGGCCATCGCGTCGCGGGCCACCCACTCGTTGGCGGTGCCCTTGAGGTGGGCGGCGGAGGCGAAGGAGCGCAGGCTCGCGCGGTAGTCGGCGTCGGCGGCGACCGCCGCCATGAAGGCCGGGTCCTGGTTGTAGATGCCGAGGTAGTTGACGTTCAGGGCGGCGAGCGCGGCGTTGCCCCACTGGGAGCTGCCGGCCACCTGGGTGCCGGGGCCGAACGCGGCGAGCACCTTCTTGACCAGGGCGAGGTTGTTCTGGCGCAGGCCGGTGCTGCCGGCGGTGATGGTCAGTTCGCGCAGGTTGACGGCGGCCGTGTCGGTGCGGTCGAAGGCGCGGGGGTTCGCCGTGTAGGCGTTGACCGCCCGCTGGACGCCGGCCAGGGTGGCGGCGTCGGTGATGTCGATCTGGTCGTGGTTGAAGTCGAAGTAGACCGTGGCGTGCAGGAAGGTCCACAGCTCGGCCAGGTGCGCGGAGCCGGTGCCGTCGTAGGCCGGGGCGAGCTGGGTGATCCGGTCGGCCACGGCCTGGACGTGGGCGTCGTCCATGGTGGTGGCGTAGCGGTTGTCCCAGGTCCACAGGAAGGTGGACAGGCAGCCGTCGGCGCTGACGGCCGGGTCGGTGAGGAAGGCCGCCAGCTGGGCGGGGCTCAGGCCGGTCATGCCGTCGACGGTGCAGGGCACCCCGGCGGCGGTGGTGGCCGGGGCGGCGGCGGGCGCCGCGGCGGGGGCGGCCACGGGGGCGGGGGCGCCGACCCGGTCGGGCAGCCGGCCGGGGAGCAGCGAGTCGCCGAGCGAGCCGCCGCCGGGGGCCGGGGCGGCGCCGCCCGCGGTGGCCGTGGCGGTGGCGAGGTGGTCGACCTCGTCGTAGGCGCTCGGTGTGGAGGCGGGGGCCGGGGTCGGCGCGGCCCCGGGGGTGGCGGCGGGTGCGGCGGGCGCCGGGCCGAGGGCCTGGGCGGTCTGTATCGCGGGCAGCGTGAGGGAGGCCGCCAGCGCGGCCGCGAGCAGGACTCTGCGCGCGGTGCTGGGAGTTGACACCTGTGCTCCAGTGCATGTGGGGGGAGGTGCTGGGTTCGGTACGGCCGTCGGGCGCACCCGGGGCCGTACCGCCGCGGGCCGGATGTGGGGTCCGGGCAGGGCGGTACGGCGGCGGGCGGGTCCGGCGGGTGGGGCGGTCAGGCCTCGGGGAAGTGGCAGGCCGCCTGGCGGGTGGTGCCGGGTGCGGTGATCTGCAGCAGTGGCGCCTCGGTGCGGCAGACCGGCTGTGCCTTGGCGCAGCGGGGGTGGAAGGTGCAGCCGGCGGGCGGGTCGGCGGGGCTCGGCGGGTCGCCGAGCAGCACGATCCGCTCCCGGCGGCGTTCGGCGAGCGGGTCGGGCAGCGGGACGGCGGACAGCAGCGCCTTGGTGTAGGGGTGTGCGGGGTTGCCGTACACCTCCTGCTTGTCGCCGATCTCGACGATCCGGCCGAGGTACATCACGGCGACCCGGTGGCTGATGTGCCTGACCACGGCGAGGTCGTGGGCGATGAAGAGGTACGCGACGCCGAGTTCGCGCTGCAGGCGTTCCATCAGGCCGACGATCTGGGCCTGGATGGAGACGTCGAGGGCGGAGACCGGTTCGTCGGCGACGACCAGTTCGGGGCGGGTGGCGAGGGCGCGGGCGATGCCGATGCGCTGGGCCTGGCCGCCGGAGAACTGGTGGGGGTAGCGCTCCAGGTGTTCCGGGGCGAGGCCGACCAGCCGGATCAGGTCGCGGACCTCGGCGGCGGTGCGGGCCGGGTCGGTGCCCTGGGCGCGCAGCGGGGCGGAGATGATCTGCTGGACGGTCTGCCGGGGGTTGAGCGAGGCGAACGGGTCCTGGAAGATCATCTGCAACTTGCTGCGCAGCGGGCGCAGTTGGCGCTGGCCGGTGCGGGTGATGTCCTGGCCGCGGAAGGCGATCCGGCCGGCGGTGGGGTCGAGCAGGCGGACCAGCATCCGGCCGGTGGTGGACTTGCCGCAGCCGGATTCGCCGACCAGGCCGAGCGTCTCGCCGGGCCGGACGTCGAAGCTGACCCGGTCGACGGCGCGCACGCCCGCGCGCCGGCGCAGGACGCCGCCGCCGACGGGGAAGGTCATGCCCAGGTCCTGCACGGTGAGCAGGGGCTCCGTCATGCGGTCACCTCCTCGGGGTCGGTGCGGCCCTCGGACAGGGTGTCCAGCAGGCAGGCGGTGCGGTGGTGTTCGGCGACCAGGCGCAGCGGGGGGCGTTCGGCGGTGCAGGCGGCGCGGCCGGCCGCGGGGGCGGCGGCGTAGACCGGGCAGCGGGGGTGGAAGGCGCAGCCGGGCGGCGGGGCGAGCAGCGAGGGCGGGCTGCCGGGGATGGCGGACAGCGCGGCGGTGCCGTCGTCGTCGAGGCGGGGCAGGGAGTCCAGCAGGCCGCGGGTGTAGGGGTGCCGCGGGGAGCCGAACAGCGTTTCGGCGGGGGCCTGTTCGGCGGCCGAGCCGCCGTACATGACCAGGACCTCGTCGGCCACCCGGGCGATCACGCCGAGGTCGTGCGTGATCATGATGATGCCGAGGCCGCGTTCCTGCTGGAGTCCCATCAGCAGTTCGAGCACCTGGGCCTGGACGGTGACGTCGAGGGCGGTGGTGGGTTCGTCGGCGATGATCAGGTCGGGTTCGCAGGAGAGGGCCAGGGCGATCATCGCCCGCTGGCGCATGCCGCCGGAGAACTGGTGCGGGTATTCGCCCGCCCGGCGGGCCGGTTCGGGGATGCCGACGTCGCCGAGCACCTCGACGGCGCGGGCCCACGCGGCCTTGCGGCCGGCGCCGAAGTGCTCCCGGTAGGCCTCGGCGATCTGGTCGCCGATGGTGAAGTAGGGGTGCAGCGAGGTGAGGGCGTCCTGGAAGACCATCGCCATCCGGCGTCCGCGCAGGCGGCGTACGGTCTCCGGGTCGGCGCCGATCAGTTCGGTGCCGTCGAAGCGGACCGAGCCGGTCACCTCGGCGCCGCGGTGCAGGCCCATGACGGCCAGCGAGGTGACGGACTTCCCGGATCCGGACTCGCCGACGATGCCGAGCGTGCGGCCGGCCTCCACGGTGAAGTCCACTCCCCGTACGGCCTGTACGTCGCCCTCGGCGGTGCGGAACCCGACGGTGAGGTCCTTGACTTCGAGCAGGGTCACGACAGCCTCGCCCTCGGGTCGATCCAGGCGTAGACCACGTCCACGACCAGGTTGGAGGTGACGATGAAGAAGGAGGCGAGCAGGGTGATCCCCATGACCACCGGCTGGTCGGCCTTGCCGAGGGAGTCGGCGAAGAGCTTGCCGACGCCGGGGAGGCCGAAGAGCGACTCGGTGATCAGCGCGCCGGCCAGCAGGCCGCCGAGGTCCATGCCGAGCATGGTGGCGACCGGGGTGAGCGCGGGGCGCAGGCCGTGTTTGGCCACCACCCGGCGCTCGCGCAGGCCCTTGGCCCGGGCGGTGCGCACGTACGGTTCGGCCATCGTCTCGATGACGGAGTTGCGGGTCATCCGGGCGTACATGGCGGCGGACATCAGCGCCAGGGTGATCCACGGCAGGATCAGGTTCTCGATCCACTGGCCGGGGTGCTCGCCGAAGGCGATGTAGCGCGGGTACGGGATCAGGTCGAGCTTGGCGACCACCAGGTAGAGCAGCACCATGGCGGTGAAGTAGACCGGCAGGGCGGCGACGCCGATGGTGCCGACCATCAGGGTGCGGTCGATCCAGGTGCCCCGGCGCAGCGCCGAGAGCACCCCGGCGGCAAGGCCCAGGACCAGCCACAGGAAGGCGGCGCCGACGGCCAGCGAGACGCTGGCGGGGAGCCGGTCCATCATCAGGTCCCAGACCGGTTGGGCGCTCTGGTAGGAGTAGCCGAAGCAGGGGAAGGAGCAGTGCACGGCGTAGCTGCCGCTGCCCAGGGTCTGGCCGGCGAAGATGCCGGCCAGGTAGCGGCCGAACTGGACGATCAGCGGGTCGTCGAGGCCCATCTGCTGGCGGACCAGCAGGATCCGCTCGGCGGAGCAGTCCTTGCCGCAGAACTGGGCGGCCGGGTCGGTCGGCAGCAGGTAGAAGACGGCGAAGGTGATGGCGCAGATCACCACGAGGGTGAAGGCGATGCCGATCAGGCGCCGGACCAGGAATCCGATCATGCCCGGCCGCCCTTCGGGTCGAGGGCGTCGCGCAGCGCGTCGCCGAGCAGGGTGAAGGCCAGCACCACCAGGAACAGGCAGCTGCTGGGCAGGATGAAGAACATCGGGTCGACCTTGTAGTAGGGCACCGCGTCCGAGATCATCTGCCCCCAGGAGGGCGTCGGCGGGCGGACCCCGACCCCGAGGTAGGTGAGTGCGGCCTCGGCGCCGATCAGCCCGGGGATCGCCAGGGTGACGTACACGATGATGGTGCCGGTGAGGTTGGGCAGGATCTCGGTGAACAGGATCCGGGCGCTGGAGGTGCCGCAGGCGCGGGCCGCCTCGACGTACTCGCGGTGTTTGAGCGAGAGGGTCTGGCCGCGGATCAGCCGGGCGATGTAGGGCCAGCCGAAGACGCTCATCACCAGGATCAGCAGCAGGATCCGGTTGGCGTCGCGGGCCACCGAGAGCAGCGCGATCATGAAGATCAGGCTGGGGAAGGACATCATGACGTCCATGAAGCGGCTGATCACGGCGTCGGTCCGGCCGCCGAAGTAGCCGGCGGTGATGCCCAGCAGGACGCCGATGACGGTGGTGATGAGGGCGGCGCTGAAGGCGACCAGCAGGCTGATCTGGGCGCCGTACAGGAGCCGGGCGAAGATGTCGCGGCCGAGGGCCGGTTCGACGCCGAGCCAGTGGCCGGCGCTGACGCCGCCGAGCGCGCCCTTGGGCATGCCGCCGAGGTAGAGGTCGAGGGCCTTCTTGTCGGTGTCGGCCGGGCCGTGGCCGCCGAGGGCGCTGAGCACGGGGGCGAGCAGGGCGGCCAGGACGAAGAAGACGATGATGCCGAGGCCCACCATGGCGGGCCGTTCGCGGCGCAGGCGGTGCCAGGCGAGGCGCCAGGGGGAGGCGGGGGGTGCGGCGGGCGCGGGGGCGGGGTCTGCGGGGCCGACCGCCGCCCCCGCTCCCCGGGCCGCGGCCTCGGAGAGCGGGGCGGTCATGGGTCAGACTCCTGACTACTTGACGGACTTCAGGCCGATGACGGCGTAGTCGAGCTGCCCGGACCACACCGGGTGGGCGAAGGCGCCGGCGATGTTGGAGCCGACCAGCAGCGGCTTCTTCTGCCAGGTCATCGGGACGGCGGGCGACTTGTCCATGATCTTGGCGTCCAGGGCGAGCCAGGCGGTGTTGGCCTTCTGGAGGTCGTCCAGGCCGGCGATCCGGTCCAGTTCGGCGATGGTCTCCGGGTCGTTGAAGCGGCTGTTGTTGCCGTTGTTGCCCTTGTCCTTGATGGACCGGCCGTCGAAGATCATCGGCAGGAAGGTCGCGGCGGACGGGTAGTCCGGGCACCAGCCGCTGAGCGACAGGCCGGGCTGCTTGTCCTTGTCGCCGGTGATGGAGTTGACGGCGGTCGGGTCGACGGTGGTGACGGTGACGTCGATGCCGACCCGCTTGAGCGCCGCCTGCACGGCCTCGGCCTGCGGCTTGCCGCCGGTGGAGGTGACCAGTTCGGTCTTCAGACCGCCCGCGAAGCCGGCCTCGGCCATCAGCTGCTTGGCCTTGTCCGGGTCACCGGCCGGCTTGATCATGAAGTGGTCGATCGGCGCGCCGGCGGTCAGCACCGGCGGCAGGAAGGTGGTGGCGACGTCGTTGAACGCGGGGCCGCCGACCGCGGTGGCGTACGCCTCCTTGTCGACCGCGTACTGCAGCGCCAGGCGCAGCTTCTGGTTGTCGAAGGGGGGCTTGCTGGTGTTGGTCACCAGCATCGCGGTGCAGCCGGATTTCTCGCTGATCAGACGCTTCTTCAGGTCCGGGTTGGTGAGCACCTCGCCGACCTTCGCGGAGACCAGGTCGACGTAGGAGACCGCGTTCTTGTCGTCCCCCTGGTCGGCGATCAGCCGGTCGGCGATGCCGGCGCCCTTGAGGGTCTGCTCGACCACGATCCGGTCCGGGTACGCCTTGCGGACCGGGTCGGTCTTCTCGTCCCAGTTGGTGTTGCGGACCAGCACCATGCGCTTGCCCCGGTCGTACTCCTCGATCTTGTACGGGCCGGAGGAGACCGGGTGGTTGCTGTAGTTGGCGCCGGCCTCCTTGGCCTTGGGCACCGGCGCGAAGGTGGGCAGGGTGACGGTGTAGCCGAACTCGGCGACCGGGCGCTTGAGGTGGAAGACGATGGTCTTGGCGTCCGGGACCTCGATCGCCTGCTTGCCGAGGCGCTCGCCGGTCAGCGGGCCCTGGTAGCCGTCGGGCGCGTCCAGGTAGCGCACCGCGTAGTCGGGGCCGCCCGGCAGCTCGGGCGAGAAGGAGCGCTCGACGTTGTACTTGATGTCGTCGGCGACGATCGGGGTGCCGTCCTCGTACTTGAGGCCGTCCTTCAGGTGGAAGGTCCAGGTCTTGGCGCCGTCGCTCGGGGTGCCGAGGTCGGTGGCCAGGTCGGGCTCGATCTTCAGGCCCTCGGCGCCGGGGGCGGCCTTGAAGGTGGTGAGGGTGCGGTAGAGCATCCGGACGCCCACGTCCATCACCGGCATGGTCCAGTTGCGGGCCGGGTCGAGCTGGTCGAAGTCCTGGTTGGACAGGATGGTGAGGGTGCCGCCCTTGACCGGCGTCCCGCCGATGATGCCGTTGCCCTCGGTGGTGACGCCCGCCTGGTCGCCGGCGCCGCCGCCGCTGTCGGCGCTGCTGCCGCAGGCCGAGAGGCCGAGTGTGAGGGTTGCTGCGATGGTCGCCGCCAGGGCGACGTGGGTGCGCCTGTTCATGTCGAACTCCGAGATGGGGGGCCGAAGTTGAGGCCCGGTCCGCCCCGGGGCTGATCCGGGGCCCACACCGGAGGGGCGACCTGGGGTCTAGCCCCTCCGGGATGTGACCCGTAACATAGTAATGTGAAATTGCACTGGCAAGAGCTGATGCGGCCCGTTACCGAGCCGTGTCCTCCCGGGGCCCAACCCCCTTGCCGGTCCCGGCACTTCCGCCCCAGGTCAGAGGAGTCGCAGCAGTGACCGCCGAACCCGTACCCCACCTCAACACCGGCAGCCACGATCTGCCCGTCTCGCCCGCACTCGACGCCTTCATGGGCACCGCCTGGGCCCCCAGCCCGCTGCCCGCCGGCGCCCGGGTCCCCGGCCACGACGCCACCGGCCCGCGCCGCCGCCGGCTCGCCGCCGCCTTCCCCGGCGAGCGACTGCTCGTCCCCGCAGGGCAGTTGAAGGTCCGCAGCAACGACTGCGACTACCGCTTCCGCCCGCACAGCGCCTACGCCTGGCTCACCGGCCTGACCGGCGAGGACCAGGTCGGCCACGTCCTGGTGATCGAACCCGACGGCGAGAGCGTCCTGCACCTGCGCCCGCGCTCCCCGCGCGGCGGCGGCAGCCCGTACGGCTCGGAGTTCTACCGTGACCGCCGCTACGGCGAGTTCTGGGTCGGCCGGCGGCCCGACCTGGACGAGGCCGCCGCCCTCACCGGCATCCGCACCGCCCATCTCGACGACCTCGCCAAGCTGCTGACCGGTCCGCAGCCCGCCACCCGGGTACTGACCGGCGTCGACCCGGCCCTCGACGCCCTGACCGGCCGGTCCACCCCCGCGAACGGGCCCGAGGACGCCGCCCTCGCCACCACCCTCGCCGAACTGCGCCTGATCAAGGACGCCTGGGAGACCGGCCAGCTCCAGCACTCCGTCGACCTCACCACCACCGGCTTCGAGGACGTGGTCCGCGCCCTGCCCACCGCGCTGCGCCACGGCCGCGGCGAACGCTGGCTGGAGGGCACCTTCAACCTGCGCGCCCGCGCCGAGGGCAACGGCACCGGCTACGACACCATCGTCGCCTCCGGCGCGCACGCCTGCGTGCTGCACTGGATCCGCAACGACGGCGCCCTCGACCCCACCCGGCTGCTGCTCCTCGACGCCGGCGTGGAGACCGACACCCTCTACACCGCCGACATCACCCGCACCCTCCCGCTCTCCGGCACCTTCTCCCCCGTCCAGCGCCAGGTGTACGAACTGGTGCTGGCCGCCCAGGACGCCGCCATCGCCACGCTGCGGCCCGGCGCCAGCTTCCGGGACTTCCACCGGGCCGGCATGCGGGTGATCGCCGAGGGGCTGGCCGACTGGGGTGTCCTGCGGATCCCCGCCGAGCAGGCACTGCACGAGGACAGCGGCCTGTTCCGCCGCTACACCCTGTGCAGCAGCGGGCACATGCTCGGCCTCGACGTGCACGACTGCGCCAAGGCCAGGGCCGAGACCTACCTGGACGGCGTCCTGGAGGAGGGCATGGTGCTCACCGTCGAACCCGGCCTCTACCTCCAGCCCGACGACGAGACCCTGCCGCTGGAACTGCGCGGCCTCGGCGTCCGGATCGAGGACGACCTGGTGATCACCGCCGACGGCGCCCGGCTGATGTCCGGCGCCCTCCCGCGCACGGTCGACGCCATCGAGGAGTGGATGGGCACCCTGCTCGGCTGAGACCGCGTCCGCCCCGGGGCCGGCCGGGGCTCCCGGGACAGCGGTGCAAGGTGACGGCCCAACGGCGGGAGCGGAGAGAGGCCGGTCCGATCCGGGGCACCGCAACCGGTCTCCCCCCGCCCGCGTCCGGGCAGATGTGGGCGGGGGCCACGCCGCCGCCCGGCGGCGGCTGCCGGCCGGCAGCCGTCCGGCACCGACCCCGGGGGACAGCACGGATGAACACGGCCGACGACCACCCGCCCTCCTCCCCCCACCAGCTCCACCCCTGCCCGAGCTGCGGCCTGACGGACCGGCTCACGGCCGTCCCGGCGGTGTACCTGGCCGGGCGGGACACCGTCACCGTCCCCGACGGCCGGGACCAGGACGGGCGCCGGACCACGGTCACCCGCGAGGTGACCACCGCGCTGTCGGCCGCCCTCGCACCCGCACCGCCGAAGCCCGCGGCGGCGGTCGGATGCCTGGGGGTGCTCGGCGTGTTCGCGCTGCTGGCCGCCGTCGGCACGTTCGCGGGCGGCGCAGCCGGCGGGCACTGGTTCTCCGACGACGCCGCTTCTCACCCGAGGCCCGACCCCGCCGTGTGGGGGTCACTCAGCGGCACCTCGGGCGGGCCGCACCACCCCGACCTGGCGTTCCTCGGCTGGATCTCCGGGTTCGCGCTCCTCGCGGCGGTCCTGCTGTTCGTCGCGGCCGCCGGGCGCGGCGCCGCCTTCCGCACCCTGACGGCCGGCCGTCCCGCCGCCGAGCGGCTCTGGTCCCGGGCCTGGTACTGCGCCCGCTGCGGCACGGCCCACTTCCCACCCGCCCCCGGCGAACCGTCCCGCGCACTCGGCCTCCAGGAGTTCCGCTCGCTCGTCTGGCAGGCCGGCGGCTACGGCAGGCTGGTGGCCCGGCACCCGGTGGTGTGACACGGCCCGCGGCCGGCGGACGGCGCCCGACCGGACGCACCGCCGGCTCCCGGCTGCCGGACGCCCCGGAGAGCCGGCCTCAGTCCGCCGCGCCCGCGGCGATCGAGCGGGCGATCGTGGCCGCCGGGCCGGTCCGGGCCAGGCGGTGGCCGGTACCGGCCCACAGGTGCATCGCGTCCAGGTCGCCGCGCGCGGCCGCCGCCGCCCGCAGCGGCTGGGTGAGGTGGTGCACCTCCGGGTAGGCGGTCGGCGCGTACGGCTCGTAGCGGTCGATGAAGGCGTTGCGCAGGCCGCGCGCCGGGCGGCCGGTGAAGGTACGGGTGACGGCCGTCACCGGGAAGCGGTCGTCGACCAGCGCCGCCCGGTGGGCGGCCGAGGCGCCGGACTCGGCGGAGCGCAGGAAGGCCGTACCGAGCTGGCCGGCGACGGCGCCCGCGCGCAGGGCGGCGGCCAGGGCGGGCCCGTCCGCGATGCCGCCGGCCGCGATCAGCGGGAGGCCGGTCACGGCGCGGACGGCCGCCAGCAGTTCGGCCAGCGGCAGGGTGCCGGGTTCGGTGTCGGCCCGGTGGGTGGCCCGGTGGCCGCCGGCCTCGGGACCCTGCACCGTGAGCGCGTCCATCCCGGCGGCCTCGGCCGCCACCGCCTCGGCGGCCGAGGTCACCGTGCCGACCTGGGTGATCCCGGCGGCCCGCAGCGCCCCGGCCTCCGCCGGCCCGGGCAGCCCGAAGGTGTAGGAGACCACCGGCACCGGGTCGGCCAGCACCAGTTCGAGCTTGGCCTCCCAGTCGTCCCGGTCCGGGGCGATCACCGTCGGCAGCTCGACGCCGTGCCGCTGCGCCTCGGGCCGCAGCCGCTCCCGGTAGGCCGCGACGGCGGCCGGGTCGCCCGGCTCGGCCGGTACGAACAGGTTGAGCCCGAACGGGCGGCCGGTCAGCTCCCTGACGGCCCGGATCTGCTCGCCGACGGCGGCCGCGGTCCGGTACCCGGCGGCCAGGAACCCCAGGCCGCCGGCCTCGGACACCGCCGCGACCAGCTGCGGGGTCGAACCCCCGCCCGCCATCGGCGCCGCCACCACGGGCAGGTCGAAGCCGATCCGATCCACCGTCATACCGCGCTCCCCTCGGGCCGTTTCGCCCCACCCTAGCCCGCCCGACCCGAGCCACCCCGGGCGCGCACGGCACTCACCCGGGCGGGCGGAGTCCGCCCGCGCCCCGGCCGCGGCCCCCGGCGGCCGCGGCCGGCCCCGGCGGGCTCAGACCCGGCGGATCAGGCCGGAGTTGAGGCCGGCCGCGACCGCGCCGGTGCGGCTGTCGACGCCGAGCTTGTCGTAGACGTGCACCAGGTGGGTCTTGACGGTGGCCTCGCTGATGAACAGCCGCTTGGAGATCTGCCGGTTGGCCAGACCCTCGGCGACCAGCTGCAGGATCTCGGTCTCCCGCGGGGACAGCGTCGGGCGGCCGGAGCGGACCCGCCCTAGCAGCCGGGCGGCGACCGGCGGGGCGAGCACGGTCTCACCGCGGGCCGCGGCGTGCACGGCGGCGGCGACCTCCTGCGGCGGGGCGTCCTTGAGCAGGTAGCCGGTGGCGCCCGCCTCGACGGCGGCGAGGATGTCGGCGTCGGTGCTGTAGGTGGTCAGGATCAGGACCGCCGGCGGGTCGGGCAGCGCGGTGATCCGGCGGGTCGCCTCGACGCCGTGCATGCCGGTCCCCATCTGGAGGTCCATCAGCACCACGTCCGGCCGCCGGTCCAGCCCGGCGAGCACCTCCAGCGCCTCGGCGCCGTCCGCCGCCTC
Source organism: Kitasatospora sp. NPDC048540 (assembly GCF_040651175.1). Lineage (NCBI taxonomy): Bacteria > Bacillati > Actinomycetota > Actinomycetes > Kitasatosporales > Streptomycetaceae > Kitasatospora > Kitasatospora sp. NPDC048540. Next base: position 35,705 of record NZ_JBEZIR010000041.1, on the reverse strand, counting down.
GCCGACCGCAGTGACGTCCGGCAGGTCGTCGACCATGGCGCGCAGCCCGCGCCGGACCACCGGGTGGTCGTCCACCAGCAGCACCCGGATCACCGGGCGCCCGCCTCGGCGAGCAGGTCGACGCCGTCGGCGGGGCGCAGCGGCAGCGCGGCGGCGACCGCGGTGCCCTCGCCCGGCGCGGACTCGACACTCAGGCTGCCGCCGAGCGCGGCGATCCGCTCGCGCATGCCGTGCAGGCCGAAGGTGCGGCGCTCGCCCTCGGGGCGGGCCAGCGGGTCGAAGCCGACGCCGTCGTCGAAGACGTCCAGGGTCACCTCGTCGTCGAGGTAGGCGAGGGTGACGGCGATCCGCTGCGCCCCGGCGTGCCGTACCGCGTTGGCCAGTGCCTCCTGGGTGAGGCGCAGCAGCGCCACCTCGGCCTCGACGGGCAGCGGGTGGGGCTCGCCGTCCAGGTGGAAGCCGGCTCCGGCGCCGCGGGCCAGGCGGCGCAGCGCCTCGGTGAGGGTGGTGTCGTCGAGGGCGGGCGGGGTGAGCGCGTGGACGAAGCGGCGGGCCTCGGCGAGGTTGGCGGAGGCGGTCCGTCCGACCTCGCGGATCCGGTTCGCGGCGGCGGCGGGGTCGGCGGGCAGCGCGGACTCGGCGGAGCGGGCCAGCAGCACGATCGAGGACAGTCCCTGGGCGAGGGTGTCGTGGATCTCGCGGGCGAGGCGCTGCCGTTCGGCGAGGCGGCCGGCCTCGCGCTGGGTGGCGGCGAGCTCGTCGCGGGTGCGCACCAGGTCGTCGATGAGGCGCTGGCGTTCGCGGCTCTCCCGGTAGAGCGCGGCGTAGCCGTACGCGGTGAGCAGGGCGACGGCGGCGCCGGCCACCGGGCCGAGCACCTTGGCGGTGGTCAGGCCGCCTTCGGTGCCCGCCTGGGCGGCGACCACGACGCCGGTCAGGGCGGCGACCGCGAGCACCGCCCGGCTGGCGGGCAGCAGGTGCAGGCAGACGAAGTACAGCGGGAACGCCAGGTAGCAGAACTCGGGGTGGAGCAGGGTGAGCGCGATCCAGAGCAGGACCACGGCGGCGAGCCAGAGCAGGGCGCCGGTCCGGGTGGTGCGGATCCGTCCGACCGGGCCGCCGGCGGCGTAGGCCGCGGCGAGCAGGGCGGCGGTGGCGAGCGCGCCCGGTCCGAGGCCGTGGTCGAGGACGCCGCGGGCCAGCAGGACGCCGAGCAGCGCGAAGAACAGACCGTGCAGGGCGAGGTTCATCAGCCGCAGGGCGGGGGTGCTGCCGGCGTGCGCGGCCGGGTCGTCACTGGTCACGCCTTCCGAGGGTACGGGGTGCCCGGCGGGCGGCCGACCGGTCGGGCGTCAACCGTTCGATGGATTTCCGGGTGCACCGCGGGGTGGAGCCGGGGGCCGTTCCTCTCCACGATGGATTCGGCGGCCGCGGCGGCCAGGGTGGACGGCAGGACAGCCCACCTCCACCGGAAGGTCCCCGTGTTCGTCGCACTGCGTGACATCCGCTTCGCCAAGGGCCGGTTCGCGCTCATGGGCGCGGTCGTCACCCTGATCACCATGCTGGTCGTCTTCCTGTACGGCCTGACCGGCGGCCTGGCCGCCGCCGCCTCCTCCACGGTCGCCGGGCTGCCGGCCGACCGGATCGTGTTCGGTGCCCCGGCGGGCGCCGCCGCGACCGTCTCGTTCGGCAACAGCGTCGTCTCCGCCGGGCAGCAGGCCGCGTTCGCCGCCGCACCCGGGGTTGGCGCCGCACACCCGCTGGGCGTCTCGCTGACCCGGCTGACCGCGTCCGACGCCGCCGTGTCGGTCAGTGTGCTGGGCTCCCCCGCCGCGCTGCTGCCGCCGCTGCGGCAGGGCGCGGCGCCCGCGGACGGGCAGGTGGCCGTCGGTGCGGACACCGCGGCCGAGTACCACCTGGCGGTGGGCGGGCAGGTCCGGGTCGGCCCGAGCACGCTGACCGTCTCCGGCGTCACCGAGCAGCGCTCGTACTCGCACGCGCCGACCGTCTGGACCACGCTGGCCACCTGGGAGCAGCTGAGCGGCCAGAGTCGGCCGACCGTGCTGGCGCTGACCGGTTCGCCTTCGGGCGGCGCGGCGCTGGACGCGGCGCAGGGGACCACGACGGTCGCCCTCGCCGACGCACTGGCCGGGATCAACGGCTTCTCGGCGGAGCAGGGCAGCCTGCAGCTGATCCAGGGCTTCCTGTTCGCGGTCAGCGCGCTGGTGGTGGGGGCGTTCTTCACCGTCTGGACGGTGCAGCGCCGCCCCGACATCGCGGTGCTGAAGGCGGTCGGGGCGAGCAGCGGCTACCTGGTGCGCGACGCGCTCGCGCAGGCCGCGGCCGTGCTGCTGGGCGGGGCACTGCTGGGCGGGGCGGCCGGCGGGACCGGGGGGCTGCTGGCGGCCTCCGCGGTGCCGTTCGACGTCGGCCCGGCGACCGTGGCCGTCCCGGTGGCGGCGATGGTGCTGCTGGGTCTGGCCGGGGCCGCGCTGGCGGTCCGCCGCATCACCTCCGTCGACCCGCTGGCCGCCCTGGGAGCCTCCCGATGACCACCACCGCGCAGACCACCACCCGTACCGGCCTCGCCCTGCGCGGGGTGACGCTGACCTACCCGGACGGCGAGAGCCGGCTGACCGCGCTGGACGACGTGACGCTGGAGGTGGCGCCGGGCGAGTTCACCGCGGTGGCGGGCCCGTCCGGGTCCGGCAAGTCGAGCCTGCTGGCGGTCGCCGCGACCCTGCAACGGCCCGACCGGGGGCAGGTGCTGATCGACGGTCTGGACGCCGGTGCGCTGGGTGACCGGGAGCGGACGGCGCTGCGCCGCGAGCGGCTGGGGATCGTCTTCCAGCAGTCCAACCTGCTGGCCTCGCTGACCGCCGTCGAGCAGCTGCTGGTGCTGGAGTCGGTCCGCGGCGGGCGCCCGTCGGCGGCCCGGTCGCGGGCCGAGGAGCTGCTGGCCTCGGTCGGGCTGGACGGTGCGAAGCAGCGGCGGCGCCCGCACCAGCTGTCGGGCGGCGAACGGCAGCGGGTGAACATCGCACGGGCGCTGTTCGGACGGCCGTCGGTGCTGCTGGTCGACGAGCCGACCTCGGCGCTGGACCACGAGCGCGGCGCGCAGATCGTCGGCCTGCTCGCGGAGATCACCCGCAGCCACGGCACGGCGACGGTGATGGTCACCCACGACCGGGACCTGCTGGGCCGGGTCGACCGGGTGCTGGAGATGCACGACGGCCGGCTGGCCTGAGCGCCGCCGCGCGGCTACTTCTCGGGGCCGAGGACGGCGTCCACGTCGAGCTTGACCTCGGCCCCGATGGAGGCGGGCAGGACGAAGGACTGTCCGGGCCGGTGGACGGCGTTCACCCGGTACTCGCCGTCGCTCGGCTCGGTGAGCACCATGACCCTGCGGTTCTGTCGGTCGACGATCACGTAGACCGGGATGCCCGCGGAGGCGTAGGCCGACGGCTTCTTCTTGAGGTCGTCGCCGAGGTTGGAGGAGGTGACCTCCAGGACCAGACGGAAGGCCGCCGGGTCGTAGCAGTTGTACTCGACCGGGTGATCGTCGATGTCGGCATCGGTGATCGAGAGGTCGGGAACGGCGTAATCCGACGGTCCGTCGGGCAGCCACACACCGACGGCCTGGTGCACCTCGGACCCGTCGCCGTTCATGCCGGCCGCGATGAGTGTCGCCATGATGCGGGTCAGCGCGCGGCTGTGCGACGCGTCTGCGGGCGGTGTCACGGCGATCTGACCCCCGATGATCTCGACTCGGTGCCCCGTCAGGCGACTGGAAATCAGGTCGGCCGCCTCGAGCAGCGTCGGCTGCTCGTACGGGTGCTCCACTGCTGCGGCGGACATGGATTCCTCCTGGCTGCCGATGTCGGAACCATCATCGTAGGCCCGGTGCCGCGCAACGGCCCGGGTCATGGCCCTCTCACCCGGACGGGTCAGCGGGCGCCGAGCCGCAGGGCCGGACGCTCCTCGGCGGCGGCCTCGGTGCCGGCCGCCCAGAGGTTGCGGATGTGGCCGAGGTGGCGGGCCATGCAGTTCTCCGCGTCGTCGGCGCGGCCGGCGATCATGAGGTCGAGCAGCTCCAGGTGCTCCTCGGCCGAGGAGACCAGTTCGCCGCGCTGGTCGAGCCGGTTGAGCCCGTAGAGGCGGGAGCGCTTGCGCAGGTCGCCGACGGTCTCGACGAGCCGGGCGTTGCCGGCGAGGCCGAGCAGGTCGAGGTGGAACTGGCGGTCGGCCTCCAGGTACCCGATCAGGTCGTGCTCGCGGGCCGCGACCACGATCGCCTGGGCCTCGGGGCGCAGCGCCTCGAGCTGCTCGGGGGTGGCGGTGCGGGCGACCCGGCCGACGGTGGGCACCTCGATCAGGGCGCGGATCTCGGTGTACTCGTCGAGGTCGCGCTCGCTCAGCTCGGTGACCCGGAACCCCTTGTTGCGGACCGCCTCGACCAGGCCCTCGCGGGCCAGGTCGAGCATGGCCTCGCGGACCGGGGTGGCGGAGACCCCGAAGTCGGCGGCGAGGGCGGGGGCGGAGTAGACGACACCGGGGCGGAGCTCACCGGAGATGAGTCCGGCGCGCAGTGCGTGGGCGACCTGGTCGCGCAGCCGCTCCTGGACGGAGATGAGGGTGCGGGGCTTTCGGTCCGCCATGGTGTTCCTCCGGAGGTTCGAGGACACCATTGTACAATGTCACGTTACTCACTTTATGGAAGATTCAAGCGAAATCCGGGGGACATTTCGTATTGCATGGCAGCGACTGCCAAATCCTGCCAGGCCATCCCGACGCTCTTGAAGAACCGCGGCCGGTCGAACGCCACAGCCGCCTCATCGTTCACCAGTTCTGAGAGGTTCGCAAGCATCGGCGCCCCCGGCGCCCAGCCCGCCGGAAAGGCCATCAGGAGGTCCCCCGCCTCCCGCAGCGCGCCGGCCCGGGACTCCGTGTACAGCGCCGATCTGCGCACCAGCGCGCCGTCCACCTCCCGGGCGCCGGGATCGTGCGAACCGACCGCCGCCACCACCGCCCGGTCGGCCACCGCACCGCCGTCGAACAGCGGCGTCCGGGCGGTGGTGCAGCACACCACGATGTCCGCACCGGCCACCGCCGCAGCCGTCCCGGGCGTGGCGTCGAGCCCCAGTGTCCGGGCGTGGGCGCACAGGTCCTCGGCGGGCGCCGCCCGGCGGGCCACCACGGTCACCCGGGTCAGCGGGCGGACCTCCGCGAGCGCCGCCAGGTGCCCGTACGCCTGCGGGCCGGCGCCGAACAGCACCAGGTGCGCCGCGTCCGGCGCGGCGAGCCGGCCGACAGCCAGCGCGGTCACCGCCGGGGTGCGCAGCGCGGTCAGCGCGGCGCCGTCGAACAGCGCCAGCGGCCGCAGGGTCGGGCCGTCCAGCAGCAGGTGGCTCCCGGTGATCCGGGGCAGGCCGAGGCCGGGGTTGGCGGGGGCCACGCCCGCGATCTTCACCCCGGCGTAGCGCCCGGTGGCGGCGGGCATCAGCAGCAGCTCACCGGCGGGGACCGGGATGTTCGAACGCGGCGGGCAGCTCTCCGGGTCCAGGCCCTCCCGCAGCACCCGTTCCAGCGCCTCTCGGGCCTGCCGCGGCGTCAGGGTGAGCTCCAGGAACGGCAGGGCGGCGTCGGCCCGGGCGGGGGCGGGCGTCACAGCAGGAACCCCGTTCCGAGCGGGTCCGCGGGGTCGAGGTCGAACCGGTGCTCGCCGGTGCGGTACGCGCTGCCGGTGACCTCGGTCACCACCCCGCCGTCCCGCTCGCCCGCCGGCCGCCCGGTGAACACCGTGCCGATCACCGACTCGTGCCGCAGCTCCTGGCCGGCGGTCAGCCGGCCCTCGGCGGCCAGCAGGGCGAGCCGGGCGGAGGTGCCGGAGCCGCACGGCGAGCGGTCGATCTGGCCGTCCGCGAAGACGGTGACGTTGCGCTGGCTCGGGCCGTTCGGCAGGTCGGGCAGCTCCTCGTAGAGGATCACCCCGTAGACGCCGGACAGCCGCGGGTCCGCCGGGTGGCGGGTGGCCGGCTCGTCGGCCAGGGCGGCACGGATCTCCCGTCCGGCGGCGGTGAGTTCGGGCAGGTGGGAGGTGTCGACGCGCAGGCCGAGGTCGGCGGCGCGGACCGAGGCGTAGCAGGCGCCGGAGTGGGCCAGGCCGACGGCGACCGGGCCGCGGGAGGTCTCCACCCGCAGGTCGAGGGCGGTGACCCGGGTGGGGACGTTGCGGAAGGTGACCGCGGTGGTCCGCCCGCCGCTGCGGTGGACGGCGGCCGAGACCCGGCCGGACGGCACGTCGATCCGGACCCGGGTGGTGCCGTCGGCGGGAGCGGCGACCAGGCCGGAGTCGACGGCCCAGGCGCCGAGCGCGATGGTGCCGTGGCCGCAGGCGGTCGAGTAGCCGTCCTTGTGCCAGAACAGCACCCCGAAGTGCGCCTCGCTGTCGTCGGCGGGCACCACGAAGCCGCCGTACATCCCGGCGTGGCCGCGCGGCTCGCGGGAGAGCAGCCGGCGGACGTCGTCCAGCGCGCTCGGGCGCGGGGCGGTGGCCGTGCCGCCGGCGCCGAGCGCGACGGCGCGGCGCTCGGCGACGGTGTCGCCCGGCACGGGCGGCAGGCCGCCGGTGACGATCCGGAACGGCTCGCCCGCCGTGTGGTAGTCGACGGTGGTGACGGTCCTCATCGGGGCGTCCCGGCGGGCAGCAGGGTGATGGTGCGGCCGGCCGTGAAGAAGTCGAGCGCGGCCTGCCCCTGTTCCCGGCTGCCGTAGCTGGCGGCCTTGGCACCGGAGAAGGGCAGGTGGAAGTCGACGCCGCTGGACGGGGCGTTGACCCGGATCATCCCGGCGTCCAGCCGGTCGGCCGCGGCCAGCGCGGTGTCCAGGTCGCGGCTGTGCACCGAGGTGGCGAGGGTGTGCCGGGTGCCGTTGGCCAGCGTGATCGCCTCGTCCAGGGTGGCCGCCCCGGACAGAACGGCCAGCGGGCCGAAGAACTCCTCGGTCAGCAGCGGGTGCCCGGCGGGCACGTCCTCGAGCAGGGTCGGCCCGAAGTACCAGCCGGCCCGCTCCGCCCGCCCGGCGCCGGCCACCACCCGGGCACCCGCCGCGACCGCCGAGTCGAGGGCGCCGGTCAGCCGGTCCAGCGCGGCCTCGTTGATCACCGGTCCGCAGACCGTCGCCGGGTCGGCCGGGTCGGCGGGCGCGGCGGCGGCCAGCGCCTTGGCGAGCGCCTCGCGCAGCGGTCCGAGGGCGTCGCCGACGGCGATCACCCGGCTGGTGGCGGTGCACTTCTGGCCGGCGTAGCCCGCGATGGCGGCGGCCAGGTGCGCGGCGGCCTGCTCGATGTCGGCGTCGGGGAGCACCAGCGCGGCGTTGAGTCCGCCCATCTCGGCCTGGACCGGGACGCCGCGGCCGGAGGCCGCCGCGATCACCGCCCGGCCGACCCCGGTGGAGCCGGTGAAGGAGACCACGTCGACGGCGTCGACCAGGGCCGCGCCCTCCTCGGCCGCCCCCGGCACGACCGTCAGCACGCCCTCGGGCAGGCCGGCCAGCTCGGCCAGCCGCAGCGCGCAGGCGGTCGCCTCCGGGGCGGGCTTGAGCACCACGGCGTTGCCGGTGGCCAGGGCGGGGGCGGCCTTCCAGACCGGGATGGCCAGCGGGAAGTTCCACGGGGTGATCAGCCCGGCCACCCCGTACGGGCGGCGCCGGGTCATCAGCAGGCCCTGGCCGGCGGCCGGTTCGTGCAGCTCGCCGGCCGGGGCGTACGGCGCCTGCGCGTAGTACCGCCAGATCGCGGCGGTCCTGGCGACCTCGCCGCGCGCCTCGGCGAGCGGCTTGCCGACCTCCCTGACCACCAGCGCGGCGAGCTCCTCGGCGTGCGCCTCGACGGCGTCGGCGGCGCGGGTGAGCGCGGCCGACCGCGCGGCCGCTCCCGCGGCGAGCCAGCCCGGCTGGGCGGCCCGGGCGCGTTCGACCGCGGCGGCGGTACCGGCCGCGCCGGGCGCCTCGACGCGGACGACGAGGTCGGCCGGGTCGGCCGGGCTGTACGAGTCGATCATCACGGGTGGGAGCCTTTCGGGAGGGCGGTCGCCCCGGGCGGGGGCGCGGCGGCGCGCCGGCGCGGGCCGCCGCGCCCGGTCGGGTCCGGACGGGTCAGAGCAGGAAGCCGGCCGGGAACGGGTCGGTGGGGTCGAGGAAGTACTGCGCGGTGCCGGTGATCCAGGCCCGGCCGGTGACGGTCGGCACGACGGCGGGCCGGCCCGCCACGGTGGTCTCCTCGACCAGCCGCCCGGTGAAGGTGGTGCCGATGAAGGAGTCGTTGCGGAAGTCCCGGTGCAGCGGCAGTTCGCCGCGGGCGTGCAGCTGCGCCATCCGCGCGGAGGTGCCGGTGCCGCACGGCGAGCGGTCGAACCAGCCGGGGTGGATGGCCATCGCGTGCCGGGAGTGCTCCGCGGTGGAGCCGGGGGCGAGCAGCTGGACGTGGTGGCAGCCGTGGATGGACGGGTCCTCGGGGTGCACCGGGCGGTCGTCGGCGTTGATCGCCGCCATCACCGCCAGGCCGGCGTCCAGGATGTCCTGCTTGCGCTCGCGTTCGAACGGCAGGCCGAGGTCGGCCAGCGGCAGGATCGCGTAGAAGTTGCCGCCGTAGGCCAGGTCGTAGGTGACGGCGCCGAAGCCCGGCACCTCCAACTTGCGGTCCAGCGCGGCCGCGTACGAGGGGACGTTGCGGATGGTGACGTCCAGCGCGGCGCCGTCCTCGACCCGGACCTCGGCGACCACCAGACCGGCCGGGGTGTCCAGGCGCACCGTGGTGACCGGCTCGACCACCTCCACCATGCCGGTCTCCACCAGCACGGTGGCGACGCCGATGGTGCCGTGCCCGCACATCGGCAGCAGCCCGGAGACCTCGATGTACAGCACCCCGAAATCGGCGTCCGGCCTGGTCGGCGGCTGCAGGATCGCGCCGCTCATCGCGGCGTGGCCGCGGGGCTCGTACATCAGCAGGGTGCGGAAGTGGTCGAGATGCTGCTGGAAGTGGACCCGCTTCTCGGCCATGGTCGCGCCGGGGACGGTGCCGAAGCCGCCGGTGACGACCCGGGTCGGCATGCCCTCGGTGTGCGAGTCGACGGCGTGGAAGACGTGACGGCTGCGCATGGGTGCAGAGCTCCTTGTCCTGGCCCGGGCGGGCCGGCTGTCCCCGCAGCCGGCCCCGCTGGCGGTGGTTACTTCAGGCCCTCGGCGAGCGCCTTCTCGGTGGCGGCGCGGACGGCCGCCTCGGTCTCCGCGGAGAGCGGGCCGCGCGGCGGGCGGACCGGGCCGCCGGGGCGTCCCGCGATGTCCATCGAAAGCTTGATGGCCTGCACGAACTCAATCTTGGAGTCCCAGCGCAGCAGCGAATGCAGCGAGCGGTAGAGCGGCAGCGCGGTCGCCAGGTCACCGGCGACCGCGGCGCGGTAGAGCTCGGCGGACGCCTGCGGCAGCGCGTTCGGGTAGCCGGCGATCCAGCCGACGGCGCCGGCCAGGGCCAGCTCCAGCAGGACGTCGTCGGCGCCGATCAGCAGGTCGAGGCCGGGCGCCAGTTCGGCGATCTCGTAGGCCCGGCGGACGTCGCCGCTGAACTCCTTGACCGCGACGATCGAACCGGCCGTGTGCAGCTGCGCCAGCAGCTCGGGGACCAGGTCGATCTTGGTGTCGATCGGGTTGTTGTACGCGACCACCGGGATCCCGGCGGCGGCGACCTCGGCGAAGTGGGCCCGGACGGCGGCGGCGTCGGCCCGGTAGGCGTTGGGCGGCAGCAGCAGGACCGAACCGGCCCCGGCCTCTGCGGCCTGCTCGGCCCAGCGGCGAGACTCGGCGCTGCCGTACGCGGCGACGCCGGGCATCACCCGGGAGCCGTCACCGGCGGCCTCGACCGCGACCGTGACGACCCGGGCGCGCTCCTCGTCGGTGAGGGTCTGGTACTCGCCGAGCGAGCCGTTGGGGACGACGCCGTCGCAGCCGTTGGCGATCAGCCAGCGGACGTGCTCGGCGTACGCGTCGTAGTCGACGGAGAGGTCGTCCCGCAGGGGTAGCGCGGTGGCGACCATGATGCCGCGCCATGGACGGGTGGGGTCATGGGGTGCGAAGGACACGGGGGGTTCTCCCTGAGTGGTGAGGTGTGACATTTTATTAGAGAAGGCAGGACGGCCACAAGAGCCGTCCGGCGGAAATCCGCTGGAAGGTCTAGTCGGCGTCCGGCCCGGTCCGCCGGGCCAGCTGCCCGAGCGGCACCGGGCAGGCGAGCGGACGGCTGTCCGCCCCGACCTGCCCGTCCCCCGCCAGACAGGCCACCGCCGGGCCGCACATCCGCCCCTGGCACCAGCCCATCCCGGCCCGGGTGAGCAGCTTGACGCTCCTCGCGTCGCGGGCGCCGAGCTCCGCCACCGCCTCCCGCACCGCCCGGACCGGGACCTCCTCGCAGCGGCAGACCTCGGTCTCCGGGGTCAGCCAGCCCGTCCAGTCCGGACCGGGCCGGTGGGCGGCGGCCATCAGCTCGGCGAAGGCCCGGCGCCGGTCGCGGCGGCGCCGCACCCCCGCCGGGGCGGGCCGCCCGGCGACCGCGTACGCGGCGAGCACGCCCTCGGCGACGGCCAGGTCGGCGCCGCCGACCCCGCAGGTCTCCCCCGCCGCCCACAGGCCGTCCACGCTGGTGCGCTGCTCGCCGTCGACGGCGAGGGCGGCCGTGCCGTCCGGGGTGGCCCGGGTGGCGGCGCCGAGTTCGGTGGCGAGCTCGATCTGCGGGACCAGGCCGTGGCCGACCGCCACCGCGTCGCAGGCGATCCGCCGCTCGGTGCCGGGTACCGGCCGCCAGCGGCGGTCCAGCCGGGCCACCGTCACCGCGGTCACCCGGTCGGTGCCGTGCGCCTCGGTGACCGCGCTGCCGCGCAGCAGCCGTACGCCGTGCCGCAGCAGGGTGGCGCCGTGGCCGGCGCCCTCGGCGAGCTTGGCCGGGTTGCCGAGCAGGACGGGCAGGCCGCGGGCGTAGCCGAGGTAGTCGGCGGCCTCGACGATCGCGGGCACCTCGGCCCCGGCGGTGACCAGCGAGGACGCCGCGGCCAGCAGCAGCGGGCCACTGCCGGCCAGCACGATCCGCCGGCCGGGCAGCACCAGTGAGGACTTGAGCATGGCCTGGGCGCCGCCGGCCGTGACCACCCCGGGCAGCGTCCAGCCCGGGAAGGGCAGCTGGCGCTCGTACGCGCCGGTGGCGAGCAGCACCGCGGCGGCCTCGACGACGGCGGCGTCGTCGGGGCCGGGGCCGGTGGTGGCGTGCAGCCGCCAGCCGTCGGCGCGCTCGGCGGTCCAGACGTGGTGGCCGGCCAGGTGGGTGATCCGGTGGTGGGCGGTGTGGACCCGCAGCCGGGCGGTGAGCGCGGCGAAGACGGACCAGCCGTGGTGCAGCCGCTCGGGCCGGGCGGCGCCGAGGGCGGGCGCGGGGTGGCGGTAGAACTGTCCGCCGGGGCGGGGACCGGCGTCGACCAGGGCGACGGTCAGTCCGTGGTCGGCGGCGGTGACGGCGGCGGCCAGGCCGCCGGGGCCGGCCCCGACCACCGCGAGGTCGTAGCGGTCAGACGGCGAGGTCGGCACGGCCGTGGCCCTCCTGGGTGGTGACGGTGTCGCCGGGCTCGGCCGGGACCAGGCAGGTGCGCCGGTTGGGCTCTCCGTTGACGGTGGCCAGGCAGTCGAAGCAGACGCCGATGCCGCAGAACGCGCCGCGCGGCCGGCCCCCGGTGCGGGTGGTGCGCCAGGCGAGGACGCCGTCGGCCCACAGCGCGGCGGCGATGGTCTGCCCCGGCAGGGCGGGGACCGGCCGGCCGTCGAACTCGATGGTGTGCGCGGGTCCGGGTTCGGCGCCGACCAGCTCGGCGGGGGTGCGGCGGCTCATCGGGCTCCTTCGGCGGGGTGCCGGTCGGCGAAGCGGTCGGGCCGCATCGGGGTCAGGTCGAGTTCCGGTGCGGCGCCGGTCAGCTGCCCGGCGATCAGCAGCCCGGTGGCGGGGGCCAGCCCGATGCCCGCGCCCTCGTGGCCGCAGGCGTGGTACAGGCCCGGCACCCGGGGGTCGGCGCCGATCGCGGGCAGGTGGTCCGGCAGGTACGGGCGGAAGCCCCGGTAGGCACGTTGCACGGTGACCTCGCGCAGCACGGGGAAGAGGGCGGCGGCCCCCTCGGCCAGCCGGCGCAGCACCTCCGGCGCGAGGGTGCGGTCGAAGCCGACCCGCTCGCGGCTGGCCCCGATCAGGACCGGTCCGGCCGGGGTGCCCTCGACCACGGCGGAGGTCTGCAGGGCGGCGGAGCCGCTGGCGACGTCGGCGACGTAGTCGGCGGCGTAGACCTTGTGCCGGACGATCCGCGGCAGCGGTTCGGTGACCAGGACGAATCCGCGCCGGGGCAGCACCGGCAGGTCGACCCCGGCGAGCCGGGCCAGCTCGCCGCCCCAGGTGCCGGCCGCGTTGACCACCGCGGGGGCGTCGAGGCGGCGGCGGTCGGTGGTGACGCCGAGGACGGAGCCGTCCGCCCGGGTGCGCACGGCGGTCACCTCCTCGCCGAGGAACACCTCGGCGCCGCGGGCCCGGGCGGCCCGCAGCAGGTGGGCGGCGGCCAGCGCGGGCTGCACCTGGGCGTCCTGGGGGTAGTGGAAGCCGCCGGCCAGGCCGGGGGCGAGGTGCGGCTCCAGGGCGGCCAGTTCGTCGCCCTTGACCTCGGCGCAGTCGACCCCGGCGGCGGCCTGGCCGGCCGCGAACCGGCGCAGCGGCTCCAGCCCGGCCGGGTGGGCCGCGACCACCAGGCCGCCCTTGGGCTCGTACTCGACGGCGTCGCCGAGGGTGGCGGCCAGCTCGCGCCAGAGCCTGGTGGAGAGCAGCGCGAGGTCGAGCTCGGGGCCCGGCTCCTTGTCGGAGACCAGCAGGTTGCCCTCGCCGGCGCCGGTGGTGCCGCCGGCCACCGGGCCGCGGTCGACCACGGCGGGCCGCAGGCCCGCCAGGGTGGCGTAGTACGCGCAGGCGGCGCCGACGACGCCGGCGCCGATCACCACGACGTCGTGGGGGGATCGCATGGACACGGCAGTAATATGTCACATGGCCAACGGGCTGCCAAGACGGTCCGCCGTGCGGCGCCCTCCGACGGCTCCGCCGGATGCCGAAGGCCCCTCCGCCGGGCGGCGGAGGGGCCTTCGGTCAGCCCGGCGCACGGGCCGGTCAGGTGATGTCGTCCATCTGCTCGTGCCGGGCCGCGGGCACCACCGGCGCGGGCGCGGCCGGGGCGGCCGAGGCCGACACCGACTCGGCGCCGTCCACCGCGTCGACCGACAGGTCGACGTGCGAGGCCTCGTCGTCGTCCAGCCCGGCGTCGGGGTTGCGGCGGGCCCGGCGGCGGTCGTTGAGCAGCGCGATGCCGACGGCCAGGAAGTACAGGCCCCAGATCGGCGCGGCCAGCGCCAGCATGGTCAGCGGGTCCGCGCTGGGGGTGGCGAAGGCGGCGAACACCGTGATGGCCATGACCATCGCGCGCCACCAGCCGAGCATCCGCTTGCCGGTGAGCACCTTGACGAAGTTCAGCATCACCAGGAACAGCGGGAACTCGAAGCCCAGGCCGAAGACCACCACCATCCTGGTGACCACGTCGAGGTAGTCCTCGACCGGCAGGATGTTGGTGATCTTGTCACCGGTGAACGAGATCAGCATCTGCGCGGTCAGCGGCATGACCAGGTACGCGAAGGCCGCGCCGGCCAGGAAGAGCGGGGTGCCGGCCGCCAGGAACGCCATCGAGTAGCGCCGCTCGTGCTTGTGCAGACCGGGCGAGACGAACTGCCACAGCTGGTACAGCCACACCGGGGTGGCCGCCACCAGGCCGGCCGTCAGGCTGACCTTCAGCACCAGGTTGAACGGGGTCAGCAGGCCGATGTTGACGACGCTGGCGCAGTTGGTGTCACCCGGCAGCGGCTTGTTGTCCGGCCCGCAGCGGGGCAGCGGGGCACTGAGGAAATCGATCAGCTGGTTGTGGAAGTAGGCGGCGACGAGCGTGAAGACCAGGATCGCCAGGACCGACTTCACCAGCCGGCTGCGCAGCTCGCGCAGGTGATCCGCGAGGGCCATCCGGCCCTCGGGGTCCTTGGGTGCTTTGGAAGACTTGCTCAACCCCGGTCCTCGAACTCGTGCGACAGAACCCGCCGGGCGACGGGTCCCCGTACCGGCCTGTCGTCAGGCCGGCCATTTCCGGGTACTGCCCTGCTGCGGGCGATGGTAGCCGCTGCCGGTGTCGGCCCGGCAACCACCCGGCAGCCCTCGGCCGCGCGACCACGCTGCGGGGCACCTGCCGCACCGCAGGGCCCTGCCCTAGAGGGTAACCCGGCCCGTCAGCCCGCCGGCCGGCCCGTGAGCCCGCCCGCCGCCTCGGCCAGCGCCCGCGAGGCCCGGTCGACCTCCCGAGCCAGCGCCCGGACGTCGAGCCACAGCCGCGCCGCCAGGACGCCGAGCACCAGCAGGCCCGCGGTGGCCGCCAGCACGGCGGCGACAATGATCCACTGCATGCCCGTGACCCTATCCGCCCGATCCGTCCACCGGCAGCAGCCGCATCGTCCGCACGCCCGCGGCGGTCAGCGCCGCGACGATCTTCTCACCGGCGGTCTTGCGCACCGGCGCCCCGCAGGAGGGGCAGGTGAAGCTGTAGAAGGTGCGTTCCGCGGTGGCCCCGAGGGCCAGCCGGAACTCCGTGACCGCCAGCTCCACCTTCTCCCGGCACTGGGAGCAGTAGACCTTGAACCTGGTGCCCTCCCCCACCGACGCTCAGACCTGCCCGTCCCGGTAGGCGTCCAGCGCGGCGAGCGCGGCAGCCGCGGCCTGCTCGGCGAGCTCGGGCGGGGAGACGATCCGGCCGTCCCGGCCGAGCCGCAGCGCCAGCGGGCGCAGCCCGGACGGGTCTGCGCTGCGCAGGGTGATCCGCAGGCCGCCGTCGGGCAGTTCCTCGGCCGAGTCGTGGGTGTAGTACTCGGCGACCCAGCGGCCGCCGGGGCCGACCTCGACCACCACCTCGGGGTCGTCGGCGCCCGGGTTGACCAGGCCGGCCGACAGGTCCCGCGGCTGGAGCCGGGGCGGGTTGGCGGGCTCGTCCAGGACCTTGATCTCGGCCACCCGGTCCAGCCGGAAGATCCGCCGGTCCTCGGAGGTGCGGCACCACCCCTCCAGGTAGGTGTGGCCCTCGGTGACCAGCCGGATCGGGTCGACCTCGCGCTCGGTCATCCCGCCGCGGCCGTGCGACCAGTAGCGCAGCCAGATCAGCCGGCCCTCGCTGAGAGCCCGGTCGATGTCGGCGAAGACCTGGCCCTCGGCCTCGAAGGTGACGCCGACCCGGGCGCTGGACTCGGCGCTCTCGCCGGCCGCGTCCTCGATCTTGGCGACGGCCCGGGTGAGCGCCTGCCGGTCCCGCTCGCGCAGTCCGGGCAGGCCGGCCACCGCGCGGGCGGCGACCAGCAGGGCGGTCGCCTCGTCGGCGGCCAGCCGCAGCGGCTGGGCGACGTCGTCGACGTTGTGCCACCAGATCCGCTCGCCGTCGGTGTCGATGTCGAGCAGGTCGCCGCCGCGGAAGCTGGTCCCGCACATCGGCAGCACGTTGAGGTCGCCGATCAGCTCGCGCTCGGTGATGCCGAAGGCGCGCGCCACCTCGGCCACCTCGGCGCCGGGGCGCTCGCGCAGGTAGGTGACCAGGGAGAGCATCCGCCGGGTCTGGTCGATCGCGTTGCTCATTGCCCCTACTCCCCAAGTCCCGCGACGGCCCGCAGCCGCTCGATGACATCCGCCCGCAGGTCGTCCGGGCCCAGCACCACGACGTCCGGGCCGAACTCGGCCAGGTCGGCGCCGAGCCCGTGACCGTACGGGATCTCCAGCTCGTCCCACTGCTCGTCGACGTGCCGGCTGCCCAGCGCCTTGGTGCGCAGCGGGAAGGCGGCGCCCCGGCGCAGCCGGACGGTGGCGGCGGTGGTGGCGCCCTCGCCGGCGAACCGGGCCACGGTGGCCCGGACGTCCATGTGCTCGGGCACCGTGCCGGTGAACTCGCCGGCCCGGGAGCGGACCCGGCCGGTGATCCGGCTGAGCCGGAACACCCGGGCGTCCTGCCGGTCCCGGTCGAAGCCGGCCAGGTACCAGTGGCCGCGCCAGCACTCCAGCGCCCAGGGTTCGACGGCGCGCTGCTCGGCGGCCGCGGCGCCGGCCTTGCGGTACTCGAAGGAGACCGGGCGGCGGTCGCGGGCGGCGGTGAGCAGCGGCTCGAAGGCGGCCTCGCGGGCCGGGATCCGCGGTTCGAGGGCGCTGTGCTCGGCGTCCTCGGCGAACGGCACGCCGGCCGCGCGGAGCTTCTGCAGCGCGCCGCTGGCGGCGCCGGACATCTTGGCCTGCTGCCAGACCCGGGCGGCCAGGGTCAGCGCGGCGGCCTCCTCGGCGTCCAGCGCGATCTCCGGGAGCCGGTTGCGGTCCCGGCGGGCCAGGTAGCCGACCTCGCCGTCGAGGGCGTTCTCGTCGACGTCGATGACCAGGCCGAGTTCGCGCAGGTCGTCCTTGTCCCGTTCGAACATCCGGTTGAAGGCGTCCTCGCTGCCCTGCTGCCAGGCCTCACGGTAGGCCTCGACGGACTCCCGGAGCTCCTTCTTGGAGAGCGGGCGTCTGGTGTTCATCAGGCACAGGGCGAGGTTCATCAGCCGCTCTGCCTTGGCGATCGCCATCGCGGACCTTCCTGGTGGGTCTCGGCGGGACATTCTTGATCCGGCGACCCGACCGTACCGGTCCGGGCACGCTGTGCAAAAGCCGAGTCCGCACGGGCGAGGGGCCGCACCCCGCCGAGCGGGATGCGGCCCCTCGCGGACCCGTGGTCAGACGCCGAGCAGGTCGACCACGAAGATCAGGGTCGAACCGGCCGGGATGAGCGGGCTCGGCGACTGGTTGCCGTACGCCAGGTGCGCCGGGATGACCAGCTCGCGGCGGCCGCCGACCTTCATGCCCTGGACGCCCTGGTCCCAGCCCTTGATGACGCGGCCGGCGCCGAGCGGGAAGCGGAAGGACTGGCCGCGGTTCCAGGAGGCGTCGAACTCCTCACCGGTCTCGAAGGTGACGCCCACGTAGTGGACCTCGACGACCGCGCCGGCCTTGGCCTCGGCGCCGTCGCCGACCACGATGTCGCGGATCTGCAGCTCCTTCGGCGCGTCGCCGACCGGGAAGTCGATCTCCGGCTTGCTGATGCTCACAACAGACTCTTCTCGTTCGCTGATAGACACATGACGCGGCGGCAGCCGCCCGCGCCGAGGTCCTGTCCAGGACCACGGTACGACCGGCTGCCGCCCGTCGAAGTCAGGCCCGGCCGCGAGTTGCCCCGCGTCCGGTTACCCGATCATTATCCCTCAGCTGCCGCCGCCGATGCCGGCGTCCAGGATGTCCACCACGAAGACCAGGGTGGAGTTGGCCGGGATGGTGTCCTTGGCCTGGTCCTTGTAGGCCAGCGAGGCGGGGATCACCAGCTCGACCCGGCTGCCGATGGTCTGGCCGACCAGGCCCTTGTCCCAGCCCTCGATGACGTTGCCGCCGCCGGTGACGAAGGAGAACGCCTGCCCGCGGTCGAGCGAGGAGTCGAACTTCTTGCCGTCCTTGAAGAGCGCGCCGGTGTACTGGACCAGGACGCCCTCACCGGACTCGACCTTGCGGCCCTTGCCCTGGATCAGCACGGCGGTCTTCAGCTCGGTCGGGTCGGCCGCGCCGGGGACCGGGGTGATGTCGGCCGCCTTCTTGCCGTTGTCCTTGACCTTCGGGAAGTCCGCCGGCGGCGGGGTGACGTCACCGCTGACCACCGCGTCGGGCGCGTTGGCGTTGCGGATGTCGATCACGAAGACCAGGTTGTCGGTCGGACCGACGCCCATGCCCTGGCTGCCCTGGTCACGGAAGGCGGCGGCCGGCGGGGCCACCACCAGCAGGCGGCTGCCCACCTTGTGGCCGGTGACCGCGGCGTCCAGGGCCGGGATCAGCTGACCGCCGTCGGCCTGGAAGAGCTGCGGCTTGCCGCCCTCGTACGAGCCCTGGATCTCCTTGCCGGTGGTCCAGTTCATCGCGGTGAAGTCGGCGGTGACCCAGTTGTTCTTGTCCACCTTCGGGCCGTTGCCCGCGATCAGCTCCTTGACCACGAAGGTGCCGTCGGCCGCCTCCTTGGGCAGCGTGATGGTGGCCTTGCTGCCGAAGTCGCCGGTGACCGTCGGGAGCACCTTGGCGGTGTCCTTGATCGGCGGCACCGGGGCCTCGGTGGGCGTCGGCGCCGCGGTCGGCGCCGCGTCGGACTTGGCGGCCGGGCTCTTGGAGTCCGACTTGTTGGTCAGGTACATCGTCACGCCGCCGCCGACCAGCAGCAGCGCGAGGACGGTGCCGAGGATCACACCGAGCTTGCCCACCCCGGGCGGGTTCTCGCTGTAGCCGGCCTCCGAGAGGTCCGGGCGGCGCCGGGTCGACGCGAAGATCTGCGGCTGCTCGTCGGGGCCGGGCGCGATCGGGGCGGCCGGGGCGGGACCCCAGCCGGCCTGCTGGGCCAGGACCGACGGCGGGACGACGATCGACTCGCGTTCGGGCGACGCCGGGCCGGGGCCCACCGCGCCGTTCGCGGTGCCCGCCTCGCCCGGACTCGACGCTTTCTCAGACATGACTCCCCAATTCATCTCGCCCGACGACAGGCACCACTGCGGAAGGGCAGCAGTATGTCAGGTCACCATGAGGACGGGCGTTCAGGTTCGGCGAACGCCCGTCCGCCCCCATGGGATCAGACCGCCTCGAGAATGTCGATCACGAACACCAGGGTCGAATTGGCGGGGATGCTGCCGCTCGCCTTGTCGCCGTAGCCCAGCGACGGCGGCACCACCAGCATCACCCGGCTGCCGACGGTCTGGCCGACCAGCGCCTGGTCCCAGCCCTTGATCAGGCTGCCGGTGCCCACCTGGAGGGCCTGCGCGCCGCCGTGGCTCCACGAGGAGTCGAACTGCTTGCCGTCCGCCCAGACCACCCCGGTGTACTGCACCAACAGCGTCTGCCCGGAGGTGACCTCCTTGCCGTCGCCCTTCACCAGCACAAAGGTCTGCAGGTCGGTCGGCGGCGCCTGGCCGGGCGGGATCGTGATGGTCGGGGCGGCCTTGCCGTTGTCCTTCACCTGCGGCATGTCGGCGGGCGGCTCGGCCATCGTCCCGGTGATGGTGGCGTCCTGCGGCACGGACTGCATGATGTCCAGCACGAACACCACGGTGTCGTTCGCGCCGATCCCGAGCGCGGTGTTGCCCTGGCTGCCGAAGCCCGCCGCGGGCGGCGCCACCACCAGCAGCCGGCTGCCGACCTTCTTGCCCTCCACGCTCTGGTCGAGGGCCGGCACCAGCCCGCCGCTGCCGGCCTGGTACAGCTGCGGCTTGCCGCCCGCGTCGTACGAGCTGGGCAGGTCCTTGCCGGTGGTCCAGTTCTTCGCGGTGTAGTTGACCGTGACCCAGTCGTTCTTCGCCACCGTGGAGCCGTTGCCCTCGGAGACGGTGTTCACCACGAACTGGCCGCTCGGCTTCGCGTCCGGGAGCGTGATGGTCGCCTTGCTCCCGAAGCTCCCCGACACCGTGGGCATCGGGTCGGCCGAGGCGACCGGGCTCGGCACCTCCACCGGTCCCGCCGAGGTCGCGGAGGCCGTGGCCCCCGTCGAGGATCCGGAGCCGCTGCTGCAGGCGGCCAGCAGGACGGCGATGGGAACGGCCAGAAGGGCGGCGAATCTACGCATGAAGGTCAGCGTATGGCCCGATTCGTCCCGGATGCCGGAGGCGCAAGGGGCGCGCCGCCGTCCGGGCAAGGCCGAGGGGTGGCGGCCGGACCGCCGGTCCGACCGCCACCCCCGGGCCCGCCGGATCACATCCCGGCGATCAGCTTCTCCACCCGCTCGTCCACCGAACGGAACGGGTCCTTGCACAGCACCGTCCGCTGCGCCTGGTCGTTCAGCTTCAGGTGCACCCAGTCGACCGTGAAGTCGCGGCGCTGCTCCTGGGCCCGGCGGATGAAGTCGCCGCGCAGCCGCGCCCGGGTGGTCTGCGGCGGCACCGACTTCGCCTCGAAGGTCTTCAGGTCGGTGGTCACCCGGGTGGCCTGCCCCTTGTTCTGGAGCAGGTAGAACAGCCCGCGGCGGCGGTGGATGTCGTGGTACGCCAGGTCGATCTGGGCGACCCGGGGGTTGGACATGGTCATCTGGTGCTTCTCGCGGTACCGCTCGATCAGCTGGTACTTCATGATCCAGTCGATCTCGTTGCCGACCCGGCCGAGGTCCTCGGTGCGGACCGCCTCCAGGGTGCGGCCCCACAGGTCGAGCACCCGGGCGATGGTGCCGGTGTTGAGGCCCTTGCGGTCGGCGAACTCCAGCGCCTTGGTGAAGTACTCCTCCTGGATGTCCAGCGCGCTGGCCTCCCGGCCGTTGGCCAGGCGGACCTGGTGGGTGCCGGTCAGGTCGTGGCTGACCTCGCGGATCGCCCGGATCGGGTTCTCCAGGGTGAGGTCGCGCATCACCACGCCGGCCTCGATCAGCCGCAGCACCAGGTCGGTGGCGCCCACCTTGAGCAGGGTGGTGGTCTCCGACATGTTGGAGTCGCCGACGATCACGTGCAGCCGCCGGTAGCGCTCCGCGTCGGCGTGCGGCTCGTCCCGGGTGTTGATGATCGGCCGGGAGCGGGTGGTCGCCGAGCTGACGCCCTCCCAGATGTGCTCGGCCCGCTGGCTCACGCAGAAGACCGCGCCCCGCGGGGTCTGCAGCACCTTGCCCGCCCCGCAGATCAGCTGGCGGGTCACCAGGAACGGGATCAGCACGTCCGCCAGCCGGGAGAACTCGCCGTGCCGGGCCACCAGGTAGTTCTCGTGGCAGCCGTAGGAGTTCCCGGCGGAGTCGGTGTTGTTCTTGAAGAGGTAGACGTCGCCGGCGATGCCCTCCTCGTGCAGGCGCCGCTCGGCGTCCACGAGCAGACCTTCGAGGATGCGTTCACCGGCCTTGTCGTGCGTCACCAGCTCGGTGACGTCGTCGCACTCGGGGGTGGCGTACTCGGGGTGCGAGCCCACATCGAGGTACAGGCGTGCACCGTTGCGCAGGAAGACGTTGCTGCTGCGGCCCCAGGAAACTACGCGGCGGAAGAGGTACCTGGCCACCTCGTCCGGAGACAGACGCCGTTGTCCCCGAAACGTACACGTGACACCGTACTCGTTCTCCAGCCCGAAAATTCGGCGGTCCATGAGGCATCTTTTCTCTTTCGCGGGCCTTTCGAAACCCACTCCGACGATGCCAATCCGATCACGGCGGGCCGTCAAATCCCCGCAGGCGCACGTGAATCCCGCACGGCTCGATTTCTCGCTCCGCACGGGATCCACACCGCCGGGTCACTCCCCGGCGGACTCCTCGCCGGTGGTCCCACCGGTGGTGCCGGTACCGGTGTCGGCGTCCGCGGTGCCGGCGCCCGCGGCCTTCGGCTCGTCCGCGGCGTCGTCGGCCGCGCTCTGGTCGCCGCTCAGCAGCCGGGACAGCTGGCCGCCCAGGATCCGCTTGAACTTGCGCTGCTGGGGCCGCTGGCGGTCCAGCACCGCCACCTCCAGCTGCTCGGGGGTGAGCGTGCGCGGGGAGCCCCCGTTGGGGTCGCGGGCGAGTGCGTCCACCGCCACCTTGAGCGCCTCGGCCAGGTTCAGCCCGGCCCGGTGACGCTGGCCCAGGTAGTTGCCGATGGAGTCGGCGTTGCCGCCGACCACGACCGAGTTCTTCTCGTCGACCACCGAACCGTCCGGGGTCAGCCGGTAGATCTGGTCGTCCTCGCCGGTCCGGCCGACCTCCGCGACGATCAGCTCCACCTCGTACGGCTTCTCGCCGACCGAGGAGAAGATGGTGCCCAGGGTCTGCGCGTACACGTTGGCCAGGCCGCGGGCGGTCACGTCGGCCCGGTCGTAGGAGTACCCGCGCAGGTCGGCGTAGCGCACGCCGCCGATCCGCAGGTTCTCGAACTCGTTGTACCGGCCGACCGCGGCGAAGGCGATCTTGTCGTAGATCTCGGACACCTTGTGCAGCGCCCGGGAGGTGTTCTCGGCGACGAACAGGATGCCGTCGGTGTAGGTCAGCACGACCACGCTGCGCCCGCGGGCGATGCCCTTGCGGGCGTACTCCGCGCGGTCCGCCATGGCCTGCTGGGGCGAGACGTAGAACGGTGTGGACACCTGAGGACCGTCCTTTCCGATGGGAGCGCGGGTGGGCTAGAGGAGCGGGGCCTGCGGGCCGTTGGGGTGGTCGCGGCGGCCGGCCGTGATGGAGGCCGCGATGGCGGAGACCTCTTCGTCGGCGAGTCGGCGGAAGCCGTCCTCGGTGATCACCGAGACGATCGGGTAGATGCCCCGGGCGAGGTCCGGGCCACCGGTGGCGGAGTCGTCGTCGGCGGCGTCGTAGAGCGCCTGGACGGCGAGCGTGGCCGCCTGCTCGGCGCTCAGGCCGTCCCGGTAGAGCTTCTTCATCGAGCCCCGGGCGAAGACCGAACCCGAGCCGGTCGCGGCGAACCCGCGCTCCTCGGAGCGGCCGCCGGTGACGTCGTAGGTGAAGATCCGACCCCGGCCGAGGTCGAGGTCGTAGCCGGCGAAGACCGGGACCACCGCCAGGCCCTGCATGGCCATCGCGAGGTTGGACCGGATCATCGTGGTGAGCCGGTTGGCCTTGCCCTCCAGCGAGAGCACCGCGCCCTCGATCTTCTCGTAGTGCTCCAGCTCCAGCTGGAACAACCGGACCATCTCGACCGC
The DNA here is from genome assembly GCF_040651175.1 of Kitasatospora sp. NPDC048540. Taxonomy (NCBI): domain Bacteria; kingdom Bacillati; phylum Actinomycetota; class Actinomycetes; order Kitasatosporales; family Streptomycetaceae; genus Kitasatospora; species Kitasatospora sp. NPDC048540. The sequence continues at coordinate 12,880 of NZ_JBEZIR010000041.1, read as the reverse complement.
GAGGCCGGCGGTGCCGGCGATGCCGACCGCGCTGTACTCGTCGGCCGGGAAGACCTTCTCGATGTCGCGCTGGGCGATCACGTTGCCCATGGTCGCGCGGCGGTCACCGGCGATCACCACCCCGCCGTCGAACACCGCCGAGACGATCGTGGTGCCGTGCGGCGCCTCGATCGTCAGGCCCTCGGGAAGGGTGCGGCCGCCGGGCAGCAGGGACGGCGAATGCTGGGCCAGGAAGTCGAAGAACGACGAGGACCCCGGGGTCAGGAAGGCAGCCGGTAGACGCCCGGTGCCACCAGTGTTGGCTTCCACACGTATCCTTCCGATGGACGATCAGTGCAGCTGATGACCCGGACCTTACCCGCTTCCCGGCCGTGATCCACATGTCCGGCCGGGTGCGCTTGCGGGAGGTCGGCCGGGGCGGAGCACCGCGGGCCGGACAGCACGCAGCGCCGCAGACGCGATAGGCGCCTGCAGCGCTGCCCGCCCCGAATTCCCTACGGTTTTCCCGGCCCGGGGGAAGCCCCCCGGGCCGGTCTACTGGCCGCCCTTTTGCACGAATCCGCGGACGAAGTCCTCCGCATTCGACTCCAGGACCTCGTCGATTTCGTCCAGCACGGCGTCGACGTCGTCGCCGAGCTTTTCCTGGCGCTCCTTGAGGTCCTCGGAGCCCTGCGTCTCCGCGGCCTGCTCCTCGACCTCCTCGGAGGAGCGGTTCGCCCGCTGCTGGCCGCCACCGGTGTCCTTACTGGCCATTTCCCTCACCCCGCTCGATCGGTCTGGCACGGCTTGGTCTGCTGCTTGAGTCAGACCCTATCCACAGGGTGCGGCTCTCGCCCCCGGTTATCGTTCAACGCTCGGCTGTCCCCCGGATGATTCCCATCCGGGCGCCGTTCACCCGTGGTGATCGAAAAGTTACCCGCCGGAGAGCACCCGGACCAGTTCCTCCGCGGTCCGGCAGCGGTCCAGCAGCTCCTTGACGTGGTTCCTGGTGCCCCGCAGCGGCTCCATGGTCGGCACCCGCTGGAGCGAGTCCCGGCCGGGCAGGTCGAAGATCACCGAGTCCCAGGAGGCGGCCGCCACGTGCTCGGCGTACTGCTCCAGACAGCGGCCCCGGAAGTACGCCCGGGTGTCCTCCGGGGGCTTGAGGACGGCCCGCTGGACCTCCTCCTCGGTCAGCAGCCGGTCGAACCTGTTGCGCGCCACCAGCCGGTTGTACAGCCCCTTGTCGGCCCGTACGTCGCTGTACTGCAGATCGACCAGGTGCAGCCGCGGGGCCTCCCAGCCCAGCCCGTCGCGCTGGCGGTAGCCCTCCAGCAGCTCCTTCTTGGCGATCCAGTCGAGCTGCCGGGACAGGCTCATCGGGTCGCGCTCCAGGCGGCCGAGCACGTCCTCCCAGCGCGCCAGGACGTCGACGGTCTGGTCGTCGGCGTCCTGGCCGAAGCGGTCCTCGACGTACTTGCGGGCCAGCTCGCAGTACTCCATCTGCAACTGGACGGCGGTCAGCCTGCGGCCGCTGCGCAGCGTGATCAGGTACTCCAGCTCGGGGTCGTGGGAGACCCGGTGCAGGGTGCGCACCGGCTGGTCGACGGCGAGGTCGACGGCGATGAAACCGTCCTCGATCATCGACAGCACCAGCGAGGTGGTGCCCAGCTTGAGGTAGGTGGAGATCTCCGAGAGGTTGGCGTCGCCGATGATCACGTGCAGCCGGCGGTACTTCTCGGCGTCGGCGTGCGGCTCGTCGCGGGTGTTGATGATCGGGCGCTTGAGGGTGGTCTCGAGGCCCACCTCGACCTCGAAGTAGTCCGCCCGCTGGCTGATCTGGAAGCCGTTGGCGGAGCCGTCCTGGCCGAGGCCCACCCGGCCGGCGCCGGTGACCACCTGGCGGGAGACGAAGAACGGGGTCAGGTGGCGGACGATGTCGGCGAACGGGGTCGCCCGCTTCATCAGGTAGTTCTCGTGGGTGCCGTAGGAGGCGCCCTTGTTGTCGGTGTTGTTCTTGTACAGGTGGATCGGCTGCCCGTTCGGCAGTTCCAGGGCCCGGGCCGCCGCCTCGGCCATGATCCGCTCGCCGGCCTTGTCCCAGAGCACGGCGTCGCGCGGGTTGGTGACCTCGGGCGAGCTGTACTCGGGATGCGCGTGGTCGACGTAGAACCGGGCGCCGTTGGTCAGGATGACGTTGGCGAGGCCGATGTCCTCGTCGGTGAGCTGGCTGGCGTCCGCGACGTCCCGCGCGAGGTCGAAACCCCGGGCGTCGCGGAGCGGATTCTCCTCCTCGAAGTCCCAGCGGGCCCGCCGGGCCCGGTGCATCGCCGCCGCGTAGGCGTTGACGATCTGGGACGAGGTGAGCATGGCGTTGGCGTTCGGGTGGCCGGGCACGGAGATTCCGTACTCGGTCTCGATCCCCATCACGCGCCGTACGGTCATGCGGCCCTCCTTGCCCGGTACCCCGCCCCCGCCGGGCTGGGGTACTGACGTCCCGCTGTTTTCGGCTCCGCCGGCGGTCCGCCGCCGACGGTTCGAGCTTGGCCCGCCCCCTGCGGCCGGGCCCCGAGACACGCCGTCCGGCCGCGGGGCCCGTAGGCTCCGCAGCCGGACGGAGGGTGACCGCCGCTTAGAGGTACTGCCCCGTGTTGGCGACAGTGTCGATGGAGCGGCCGGACTCGGCGCCCTGCTTGCCGGTGACCAGCGTGCGGATGAAGACGATCCGCTCGCCCTTCTTGCCCGAGATCCGGGCCCAGTCGTCCGGGTTGGTGGTGTTGGGCAGGTCCTCGTTCTCCTTGAACTCGTCGACGCAGGCCGCGAGCAGGTGGGAGACGCGCAGGCCCCGCTGGCCGTGGTCGAGGAAGTCCTTGATGGCCATCTTCTTCGCCCGGTCCACGATGTTCTGGATCATGGCTCCGGAGTTGAAGTCCTTGAAGTACAGGACCTCCTTGTCACCGTTGGCGTAGGTGACCTCCAGGAAGCGGTTGTCCTCGGTCTCCGAGTACATCCGCTCCACCACGGACTGGATCATCGCCGCCACGGTGGCCGGCAGCGAGCCGTCGTGCTCCTTGACGTCGTCCGGGTGGAAGGGCAGCGTCTCCTTGAGGTACTTGGAGAAGATGTCCTTGGCCGCCTCGGCGTCCGGCCGCTCGATCTTGATCTTGACGTCCAGGCGGCCGGGCCGCAGGATCGCCGGGTCGATCATGTCCTCGCGGTTGGAGGCGCCGATCACGATGACGTTCTCCAGGCCCTCCACACCGTCGATCTCGGCGAGCAGCTGCGGGACGATGGTGTTCTCCACGTCCGAGCTGACGCCCGATCCACGGGTGCGGAACAGCGACTCCATCTCGTCGAAGAAGACGATGACGGGCGTGCCCTCGCTGGCCTTCTCGCGGGCCCGCTGGAAGACCAGGCGGATCTGCCGCTCGGTCTCGCCGACGTACTTGTTGAGCAGCTCGGGGCCCTTGATGTTGAGGAAGTAGCTCTTGCCCTGCGGGCGGCCGGTGACCTCGGCGACCTTCTTGGCCAGCGAGTTGGCCACCGCCTTGGCGATCAGCGTCTTGCCGCAGCCGGGCGGGCCGTACAGCAGCACGCCCTTGGGCGGGCGCAGCTCGTACTCCCGGAACAGGTCGGCGTGCAGGTACGGCAGCTCGACCGCGTCGCGGATCTGCTCGATCTGGTTGTGCAGACCGCCGATCTGCCGGTAGTCGATGTCCGGGACCTCCTCGAGGACCAGCTCCTCGACCTCGGACTTCGGCACCACCTCGTACACGTAGCCGGAGCGGGGCTCCAGCAGCAGGGCGTCGCCGGGGCGCAGCGTCACCCCGTGCAGCGGCTCGGCGAGCCGGACCACGCGCTCCTCGTCGGTGTGCCCGGTGACCAGGGCGCGCTCGCCGTCCTCGAGGACCTCCTTGAGGGTGACGATGTCGCCGATGCTCTCGAAGGCCATCGCGTCCACGACGTTGAGCGCCTCGTTGAGCATCACCTCCTGGCCGCGGCGCAGCTCCTCGAGGTCGACGCTGGGGCTGACGTTCACACGGAGCTTGCGCCCACCGGTGAAGATGTCGGCGGTACCGTCCTCGTTGCGGCTGAGGAAGGTGCCGAATCCGGCGGGAGGCTGGGCGAGCCGGTCGACCTCCTCCTTGAGGGCCACGATCTGGTCGCGGGCCTCACGGAGTGTGGAGGCGAGCCGTTCGTTCTGGGCGGAGACCCCGGCCAGATTGGTCTGGAGCTCGACGATGCGCTCCTCGAGAACTCTCGAGTTTCGCGGCGAGTCGGCCAGCTTGCGGCGCAGCACAGCGATTTCCTGCTCAAGGTACGAGACCTGTGCGGCCTCGTCGGAACCACGAGCAGGCCGGCCGGCGCTGCGGTTGTAGTCGTCATCGTGGGCGGCCACGGTCCTCACCTCCTCCTGGGGGAGCTGGACGCTTCCAGACCCTACCTGGGACCGGGGGTCCGTAAACCCCTAGATCAAGAAAGATGGAGTGGGCGTGTCCGATCTTCGCCCTCGCGTGCTTCCCCTCTGGTAGAGGAGATGCCCACCGGCCGACGATTCAAAGCGGACCAGATGTATCGTCGATCGGGTCAATACCTGATCGTGACCGTGGAAAGCGGTGCGATCGTTGTACGAATGGCGGGATTGCCTACGAAATCGGGGCATCCCGGATCAGAAACGGCAGGGGACATGTCGGAGTCCGGCGAGGCGCTCGAAGTATGGATCGACCAGGACCTGTGCACCGGTGACGGTATCTGCGTGCAGTACGCGCCGGAGGTCTTCGAGCTCGACATCGACGGCCTGGCCTACGTGAAGGGCCCGGACGACGAGCTGCGCCAGCAGCCCGGCGACAGTGCGCCGGTGCCGCTGACGCTGCTTCAGGACGTGGTGGACTCCGCCAAGGACTGCCCCGGCGACTGCATCCACGTGCGCCGGGTCGCCGACCGGGTCGAGGTCTACGGGCCGGACGCCGAGTAGCGTCCGGCGCGGCCGCCGGGCGTGCGCCGGCCCGCTCAGACCTGGGTGGTCGGCGCGGCGCCCCCGCCGCGGGTCCAGCGGCCGTCCCGGCGGACCCAGCTGAGGTCCTCGGACACGTCGGGGCAGCAGCGCGGCACGTCCTCGCCCGAGTACCCCTGGACGTGCGCGGTGACGTAGCCGCCGGCCGGGGCGAGCCGGGTGACGGTGAGGTTCTCCTCGGGGCGCAGCAGGGTCTCCAGCACCACCGGGCGTCCGCCGGTGCCGGGGCCGAGCAGGAAGATGCCGTCGGGCGGGGTGCCGTTGTCGGCGGCGCAGTGGGCGGCGACCACGGTGACCGGGCGGTTGCCGCCGAGGTCAGCGGGGAAGCTGGAGCCGATGGCGACCGGGAACGGGCCGCAGTCCAGCGGGAGTTCGGCCTTGGCCGGGTCGGGCGCGGCGGCTGTCGGCGCGGGGGTGGCGGCTGTGGGGGCCGCGGCCCGGACGCTGCCGGTGGCCGGGGTGGCGGCGAGCGCCCCGCCGACCACGGCGGCGCAGCCGGCGGCCACCAGGGCCCAGTGCCGCAGTCCGGGGCGGGCGTGGGCGGGTATGCCCGGTCCGCCGTTCTCGGTCATCGTCTGCGCCGTCTCGACCGCTGCTTCCACCAGGCAGTCCCCTCCACCGGTACGGTGCCCCTGATCGGCACGGTGGGTGCTGTGAGCGAGCATCGTCCCACACCCGGACGGCCCTGTCCGCACCGGGTCCGACGGCAGGTCAGCGGTGGTGTGCCGCGATGGGTGGCGCCCCGGGCGGGTGCCCGGCGCGCCACCCCTCGCGGGTGGTCCACGGTGACGGTCAGTCGAGTTCGCGCGCGTCGTGCGCGGCGGCCTGGCGGGCGGCGCGGCGGACCGCGGCGCGCTCGGCGAGGCTGAGCTCGGGCTCGGTACCGGTGTCGTAGTCCTCGCCGTACGCACCCTTGGCGGGGCGGCGGCGGCGCAGCGGCGGCTCCACGCCGTCGGCGAGCCGGCGGGCGGTCAGCAGGAACCCGGTGTGGCCGATCATCCGGTGGTCCGGGCGGACCGCGAGGCCCTCCAGGTGCCAGGTGCGGACCATGGTCTCCCAGGCCTGCGGCTCGGTGAAGGTGCCGTGGTCGCGCAGCGCCTCGACGGTCCGCGACATCTGCGTGGTGGTGGCCACGTAGCAGCAGATCAGGCCGCCGGGGACGAGCGCCTTGGAGGCGACGTCCAGGCACTCCCAGGGGGCGAGCATGTCGAGGATGACGCGGTCGACGTCGGTCTCCACCAGGTTGTCCTGGAGGTCGCCGACGGTGAGCTTCCACGCCGGGTGCGGGCCGCCGAAGTAGCGCTCGACGTTGCCCTTGGCGATCTCGGCGAAGTCCTCGCGGCGCTCGTACGAGGCGAGCATGCCGGTGTCGCCGACGGCGCGCAGCAGGTAGCTGCTCAGCGCTCCGGAGCCGACGCCGGCCTCGACCACGCGGGCGCCCGCGAAGATGTCGGCCATGGCGAGGATCTGGCCCGCGTCCTTGGGGTAGATCACCGCCGCACCGCGGGGCATGGACAGGACGTAGTCGGGGAGCAGGGGTCGCAGCGCCAGATAGGGCACGTTGCCCGTGGTACGCACAACAGTGCCCTCGGGGGCACCGATCAGCTCGTCGTGGGGGAACGCACCCTTGTGGGTGTGGAACTGGTTCCCGGCCTGCAGAGTGAACGTGTAGTGACGGCCCTTGGGGTCGGTCAGCTGAACCTGGTCCCCGACCTGGAAGGGCCCGCGTCGGCGGGTGGCACCGGTCGGTTCGGACATGCGGACAATCTTAGGGGAAGCCGGACGCCCGTCCGACCAGTGCCCGTCCTAGGAACGTCCCGCCAGTGCGGCGGTCAGCCGCCGCTCCAGGTCGGCCAGGGTGAGCACCCCGTACGGCGTCCCGTCCGGGCGGACCACCAGGTACTCGGTGGCCGGGGTGCGGCGCAGGGCGGCCAGCAGTTGCTCTCCGGTGAGGTCGAGCGGGATCCGCAGGCCGGGTTCCAGGTCGCGGGCGAGTGCGCCGACCGCCATCCAGGGGCGCCGGTGCTCGGGGATCCCGCTGACGGCGTGCTCCTTGACCAGCCCGACCGGCTCGCCCCGGCCGTCCACCACCAGGATCGCGCCGGCCTCGGCCTCGCGGGCCTGCCGCATCGCCTCGCCGAGCGGGGTGTCGGCGGTGACGTGGACCGCGCGGCGGGTGAAGTCGCGGACCGTGATCCGGGGCAGGACCTCCTTGAGGCGGGCGTTGCGGACCCCGGCGGTGGCACCGTTCCAGATGATCACCGCGAGCACGGCGGCGAGCACCCCGTCGATCAGGCTGTCGGCGGTCGACTGCCCGGGTCCGGCCTGGGCGGCGCTGAACAGCGGGAGCCCGAACAGCACCACCAGCGCGAGGGCCCGCCCGGCCCAGGAGGCCGCGACGGTCCCCGTCATCGGCCGGCCGGTGACGCCCCAGACCACGGCCCGCAGCATCCGGCCGCCGTCCAGCGGGAGGCCGGGCAGCAGGTTGAACGCGGCGACCACCAGGTTGGAGACCGTCAGCCCGGCCAGCAGCACCCCCGGTACGGTGCCCGCCTCGACCCCCTGCATGGCCAGGTAGAACAGGCCGCCGAGGACCAGCGAGAGCAGCGGGCCGACGAAGGCCAGCCAGAACTCCCGGGCCGGGGTCTCGGCCTCCTTCTCGATCTCCGAGACGCCGCCGAAGAACTGCAGCCGGATCCGCCGGACCCCGAGCCGGTAGTGCTTGGCGACCACGGTGTGGGCCAGCTCGTGGACCAGTACGGAGGCGTAGAACGCCACCGCGAAGGAGAGCGCGACCAGGTACCGGGTGTAGCCCAGGTCGGGCAGGATCTCGGTCAGCCGGCCGCCGAACAGCCAGGTGATCAGTGCGGCGATCACGAACCAGGACGGCGTGACGTACACCGGCACGCCGAAGGGGCGCCCCATCAGGATGCCGCCGCGCGGCTGGTCCCCGTCCGGCCCGTCCGGGTCTCGGGGCCCGGGTCCCGCGGAGGTCTGTTGCCCCCTGGTGTCGCTCACGCTGCCCCTTCGCCCTCGGTACCGCCGGTCGGTGCGCCCACGCTACGTGATCGCGCGCGCGATTCGGTGCGCGCCCCTCGGATGGCTCTATACCCCTTTCAACGCGGCGTGCGCCCCCGTTGGTGCCGCCGGCACGGACCGCCGGTGCCGCCGGCCCGGCCGGTGCCCTGCTCGGGGTGTGTTCTTCGGCCCATCTCCCCGCGGCTCAGTGACCTGACAGCGAGATGTGAGCGCCGGGCAATAGGGTCTGGGTATGCAGCAGACCGACCCCGACCCCGCCGCGCCCGCGCAGCCGAGGCCGGCCACCGCCCCGACCGGCCTGTCGCCCTCCCGGGCCGGCGACTTCATGACCTGCCCGCTGCTCTACCGGCTGCGGGTGATCGACCGGCTCCCGGAGCCGCCCAGCCCGGCCGCCACCCGCGGCACCCTGGTGCACGCGGTGCTGGAGCGGCTGTTCGACAGCCCGGCCGCCGAGCGCACCCCGGAGCTGGCCCTCGGGCTGCTGCGCCCGCAGTGGGAGCGGCTGCTGGGCGAGCGCCCGCAGCTGGCCGAGCTGTTCGGCCTGCCCGGCGAGGACGAGGCCGCGGCCGCCGCCGCGCTGGCCCGCTGGCTGGGTGACGCCGAGAAGCTGCTCGGGCAGTGGTTCCGGCTGGAGGACCCGACCCGGCTGCACCCGGTGGAGCGGGAGCTCTACGTCGAGACGGCGCTGGAGTCCGGTCTGCTGCTGCGCGGGTACATCGACCGGGTCGACGTCGCGCCGACCGGTGAGGTCCGGCTGGTGGACTACAAGACCGGCCGGGCGCCCTCGCGGGACTTCGAGGGCAAGGCGATGTTCCAGATGAAGTTCTACGCCTTGGTGGTGTGGCGCTGGAAGGGCGTCATCCCCAAGCGGCTGCAGCTGGTCTACCTCGGCGGCGGGGGCGACGTGGTCACCTACGACCCGGACGAGGCCGACCTGCTGTCGGTGGAGCGCAAGCTGGAGGCGCTCTGGGAGACCATCTCGCGGGCGGTCGCCACCGGCGACTTCCCCGCCACCCGCAACCGGCTCTGCGACTGGTGCGACCACAAGTCCGCCTGTCCGGAGTTCGGCGGCACCATGCCGCCGTACCCGCTGCCGATCAGCATCACCCTGCCCGCCCAGGGCTGAGGACCGAGGACCGTCCCGACGGGGGACCAAAGAGATGAGCAAGAGGAGTCACAGGTGACGATCCGAGTGCTGCTGGTGGACGACCAGCCACTGCTGCGCACCGGCTTCCGGATGATCCTGGAGGCCGAGCCGGACCTGGTGGTGGTCGGCGAGGCCGGGGACGGCCAGCAGGCGCTGGACCAGGTCCGGGCGCTCCAGCCGGACGTGGTGCTGATGGACATCCGGATGCCCCGGATGGACGGGGTCGAGGCGACCCGCCGGATCTCCGGCCCGGGCCGGGACGGCCCGGCGAAGGTGCTCGTGCTGACCACCTTCGACCTGGACGAGTACGTGGTGGAGGCGCTGCGCGCGGGGGCCAGCGGCTTCCTGCTGAAGGACGTCCCGGCCGAGGAGCTGGTGCAGGCGATCCGGGTGGTGGCGGACGGCGCGGCGATGCTGGCGCCCTCGGTCACCCGCCGGCTGCTGGACATGTACGCCACCCGGCTGCCGTCCGGAGAGGACCTGCCGCCGCAGGCGCTGACCGCGCTGACCGAGCGCGAGGTGGAGGTGCTCAGACTGGTCGCCCGCGGCCTGTCGAACGCCGAGATCGCCGCCGAGCTGTTCGTCAGCGAGACCACCGTGAAGACCCACGTCGGGCACGTGCTGACCAAGCTCCAGCTGCGCGACCGGGTGCAGGCCGCGGTGTACGCGTACGAGAGCGGCCTGGTGCGGCCCGGCTCGATCTGAGCGGACACCGGACACCGGACGCCGGAACCGCGAACGGCCCGCCCCCACGCAGGGGGCGGGCCGTTCGCGGTGTCCGGGGCGGGCTCAGGTCACTTCTTGCTGACCCGGCCGATCTCCCAGAAGCGCACCACGCCGGTGGTGTCCATGGTGCCCTCGATGCCGGTGATGTTGTTGCGCGAGGCGAAGAAGGACTTGCTCTGGTACAGCGGCAGCATCGGCACGCCCTCGGCGACCAGCTTCTGGATCTGGGTGTAGCTGCCGCCGGCCGTCCGGTCGGTGGACTTGATGCTCTCGGGCACCAGGGTCTGGCTGATCTTCGGGTCGTCCCAGCCGTTGTGGAACGCTCCGCCGTCGACCACCAGCGGGGTGATGAAGTCGTCCGGGTCGGCGTAGTCAGGGGTCCAGCCGACGGTGTACGCCTGGTACTTGCCCGCCTTCCAGCCCTCCTTGTACGCGTCCCAGTTGGCCTCCTGCTCCACGGTGACCTGGAACAGACCGCCGGCCTCGAGCTGCTTCTTGATCAGCTCCAGCTCGTCGGCACCCGCCCGGGCCCGCGACCAGGTCATGGTGATCTTGACCGGGGTGGTCACCTTGGCGTTGGCGAGGATCTTCTTGGCCTTGTTGAGGTCGGCCTCGCCGTACCTGTCGAAGAAGGCGGTGTTGTGGGCCGTGATGCCGGTGGGGACCACCGAGTACAGCGGCTGGACGGTACCGGCGTAGACGTCGCGGGCCAGCGCCTTGCGGTCCAGCAGCTGGGCCGCGGCCTGGCGGACGGCGAGGTTGCCGGCGACCGGGTCCTTGGCGTTGAAGACCAGGAAGCGGGTCTCGGCGCCGTCGCCCTCGGCGACCTTGAGGTCGCCCTTGCCGGCCAGCTCGTCGTTCTTGATCTGGGCGGCGGCGGCGGGCTCGAGGCTGTTGTCGGCGACGTCGACCTCACCCTTGTCCAGGGCCGTCTTCAGGTCATCCGCCTGGGCGAAGTAGCGCAGCGCGAACTTGCTGCTCTGCAGCTTGGCGTCGCCCTTGTAGTTGGAGTTGGCCGACAGCGACACCTTGCCGGGGCCGTGGCTGCCGCTGCCCATCTCCTCGATCGAGTCGATCTTGTACGGGCCGGAGCCGATCAGCTTGGCGTTGTCCAGCAGCTTGTCGGCCGGGAAGACCTGGTGGTCGACGATCGAGCCGGCCGCCGAGGCCAGCTTCGCCGGGAGCACCGCGTCCGGGCCGGCGAGGTGGAAGGTCACCTCGGAGTCGCCCTTGGCCTCCACCGACTCGATGCTGGACAGCAGCGAGGAGGGGCCGTTCGGGTCGTTGATCTTCATCATCCGCTGGACGGAGAAGACCACGTCCTCGGCGGTCAGCGAGTGGCCGTTGGAGAACTTCAGGCCGCTGCGCAGGGTGCAGTGGTAGGTCTTGGCGTCGGTGCCGCTGAACTCGCAGGACTGCGCCGCGTCCGGCTGCGGCACGGTGGCGCCGGCCGGGAAGCTGAGCAGCGACTGGAAGGTGTTGTTCAGGATCATCCAGGAACCGGCGTCGTACGCGCCGGCCGGGTCGAGCACGGTGGTCACGTTGGTGGTGCCCATGGTGATCGCACCGTTGGAGTCACCGCCCGTGACGACCTTCGTCGCGGAGGCGCAGCCGGCGGCCGTCGAGGCCACCAGGGCCGCGCAGCCGAGAACAGCCAGACGGTTGGCGGTAGTCATTCGGTTCGGGTTTCCTTCTGCATGCGGCCGGCTGCGGTGGGCGCCGGGGGCCTCCTGGACCTGCCGGAGTGGGGCAGGAGTGGAAGGGCCGTACGGCCGCGGGCACGCCGCCGACGGGATTTCCCGGCGGCGGAGCTGACGCGGCATGAGGGCTGGGCACTGACTCCCCCGTAGCGTGCCACATCGAACATGTGCGAATAGTGCCCGCGCGAGGGGGTCTCCCCGTCGACCCGGGGGCCGGCCGACGAGATGTCAGCCAATGCCCGATTTCTCCCCCACGCCCGGATACGCACCGTTGCCGCTACAGCGCGGTACGGAAACGACCAAACCCCCCAAAGAGAGCAATCTCACACCCGGGCCGCGACCACCGCGAACAGCAGCTCCAGATCCACCTGCTCCAGCGAGGCCAGCACCGTCCGGCCCGGGCCGGGCTCGATCACGGCCACCGACGGCACCGCGATCACCGGGCACCCGGCCGCCTCGGCGGCCCGGACGCCGGTCGGTGCGTCCTCGACCACCACGCACCGGCCCGGCTCCGCGCCGAACCGGGCGACCGCCGCCAGGTAGGGGTCCGGGTGCGGCTTGGTGCGCACCACCTCGTCACCGGCCACCGAGAAGGCGAAGTGGTGGGCGCCGAGGCTCTTCAGCACGATGTCGATGATGTGCCGGTGCGAGGCCGAGACCAGGGCCGCCGGGATGCCGTGCGCGTCCAGGGTGTTCAGCAGCCGCTCGGCGCCCGGCATCAGCGGGACCCCGCCGGCCAGCAGGTCGACGAAGCGCTGGTTGATCAGCACCGTGAGCTCCTCCGGGGTGAGGGTCACCCCGGTGCGCTGCAGCAGGTAGTCGATCACCCGGCTCATCGGCCCGCCGACCACGTGCGCCCGGTCCGCCTCGTCCAGCTGGTGGCCCAGCTCCGCGAAGAGCGAGGCCTCGGCCTGCCACCAGAAGTCCTCGGTGTCGACCAGGGTGCCGTCCATGTCGAGCAGGACCGCCTGCAGGCCCGCGCCGTCGCCGGTGGTACGCGGGGAGGTGGAAACGGTCGTCATGCGATGGTCCCTTCCGAAGAGCCGGCCATCCCGGGGGATGGCACGGGCCGGCCCGCTGGTCAGCGGACCGGCCCGTTCAGGATCATCAAGCTTACGCCCGGCTCCGGCTTTTGCAGCGAACGGAGCGCGAGGCGCACATTACCGGGCGTTGAAGTACTTGGCCTCGGGGTGGTGGATCACGATCGCGTCGGTGGACTGCTCCGGGTGGAGCTGGAACTCCTCGGAGAGCACCACCCCGATCCGCTCCGGCCGC